>JAGAPI010000289.1 GCA_017623335.1 Prevotella sp. | reverse complement strand
ACAAGCCGTTACATCACTACCAAGAATCGTAAGAACACTCCTGACCGCATGGAGTTGATGAAGTATAACCCCATCTTGAAAAAGATGACCCTTCACAAGGAGATCAAATAATATCAGTAGTATAACGTTTTTAAAAGCAATCTAAGAAATGGCAAAGAAAGCGGTCGCTACCCTCCACGAAGGCTCAAAGGATGGTCGCGCATATTCAAAGGTAATCAAGATGGTTAAGAGCCCCAAGACTGGTGCTTACATCTTCGATGAGCAGATGGTTCGTAACGAGGACGTTAAGGACTTCTTCAAATAAATTTTAATGAGTTAAAGCAAAATTGGTTTAACAATATAAAAAAGAGAGTGTGTCAGTTTTCTGATACACTCTCTTTTTCATTCTTCACTCTTCATTCTTCACTGACTTCGTCGATTTTCGGCTGCACCTCGGGAAAGCCCAAGCGAGCTTGACTTTGTCTTCTTCCGTCACGACTTGGCATAGCTAAAGCGAGCTTTGCTATGCTCCCGCTGTTCCGTCAGTTGGCTCTCCACTCGGTTTGCACGAAAATTCTTCATTCTTCACTCTTCATTCTTCATTTAATAACCACCGTTCTCAGCCAGTCTTTCATCACACCCTTATACTGGTTCTGTGAGTCACTTATCATCACCACCACCTGACTGCCGTCGTTGAGTTTCGGACCGAGACACATTCCCTCATAATTGGCAAAGTCCTTTGCCAGTCCCGTGAAGCGTGTCTTAAACTCAGTGAGCAGCTTTTTGTGAAGAGCCACCGAATATGAGCTGTCATCGGGATCCACTACATATATCTTGCAGTTTACAAAAGCCCCCACCTTCAGCTTTGGCACAAACGCCTCGCGTTCAAGCACCAACAGCCGTCCGTCGTCGAGTGCGCACAGTGCGCTCACTCCCATGGCATACATGTCGGCAGACGATGATTTCACCACAGGCATATCCATGCGATAAGGATATTGCGCCGTGAGCTTCATGTCTTTGTCAAAACACAGCAGCCTCAGACGGTTCTCCACCTTGTTTGCAGGTGATGCCGGTGTACCGTCGACAGGCAGTGTGCTTTCGCTCATGGTCCAGAATTTCTGTGTTGCGGCACAATATGTCAGAGCCTCATATCCATAGTTGGGAGCCGAAATGCTCATGCTGTCGGGCATTTCCAGTTCACGACCAGTGCGCATACCGTTTTTCAGTCTATACTCCATAATCCTGTTGTCAGCCTCGCCGCTAATGAACACCGTGGAATCTTCTGCCACGTATGCTATTCCCTCCATGTCGCGGTTGGGGCGGTCGGCATTGCGGTATTCATTGCTGTATGCGTGTGAAATCACCCCAGTGTCAGGGTCAATGTTGATATGGAAGATAAAGAATCCATCCGCCGTTGCCTTGTCGCTCACCACGGCATATTCATTGCCTCCGAGCCAAGTTATGCCGCTGTAGTTGCCTGCAGGCACCGTCTCGGGAAAAGTCACCTGTTTGGTAACTGTAGCCTGCAGGTCAGCCTTTTCTGCTGTCTGCGCCATTCCTGACGCAGCAATAACTGTTGGCATAGCCACAGTTAGCAGGCATCGTCTTATAGTTTCATTTTTTCTGTTGTAAAATCTCATAATGTAAACCTTAATCTATTATAAAATGTAATTTGTTCCTGCCTGCAAAAGTACAAAATAAATTCAAACCGCTGTCTACCATAAGTCATCTTTTATATTTATTTAAATAATACACGTATATTGGGGATTTTGTCCAAAACACTTATTGTAAAATATCATTCTGTACTCTTGAAAACCACCAAACTGTAACTGCGAAAATTACTAAGCTGTGCGTTAATCTTATTTAATTTCTAATTTGAAAGCATAAATAATTAAGGTCTTTTCATTAACTTTGCAGACAAATAAATAATTTGTGATTTATGAATCTGTGAAGATGAAACTCTATGATTGGAAAAAAGAGAAAAGATATGAAGAAATACTTTTTGCTGATGTTGCTGATGTTGCAGGTGTTTGCCGTGCAGCATGTCAATGCACAGATAAACCATGATGGTGAGTTTAAGGCGATGCGCAACGCTGTGAGCGATAGCTATAACTTTTGGCTCTATATTCCTGAGGAGTATGAGGATGGTAGTCATCCGTTGCCTTTGGTGATATTTCTGCATGGTGCAAGCCTGTGCGGCAACAATCTCAACCGTGTGCGCCGCTATGGAGTGATGGATGCCATAGACAAGGGAAAGATAATTCCCACGCTTGTTGTGGCTCCGCAGAATCCGGGTGGAGCGTGGAGTCCGGCAAAGCTCAACAATCTGCTGGAGTGGATGAAGGAGAGTTATGCTGTTGACACCACTCGTGTATATGTGCTCGGCATGAGTCTCGGCGGCTATGGTACAATGGACTTCTGCGCCGCTTACCCGGAAAAGATAGCAGCAGGTATGGCACTTTGTGGAGGTTGCTCGAAGAAAGATGTGAGTGGACTGGGCAAATTGCCATTTTGGATTATGCATGGTACAGCCGACAGGGCAGTGTCGGTGCGCGAGTCGCAAAAGGTTGTGGAACAGCTGCAGCAGAACGACAATGATACTTTGCTGCGTTACGACTGGCTGAAGGGCGGTAACCACGGTATTTTGGCACGGATTTTTTATCTGCAGAAGACCTATGACTGGCTGTTCTCACATTCTCTGCGCGACAATCCGCGCACAGTGGACAGGCATTTCGATATTACTAAGGAGGATATAGACCAGACCTATCAGGATCTGAAACTTCTGCCTCACATGTATGACAATGATTAAATGTGGCAGAACGGTTGACAAAGCATGCAAAACATTAAAATACAAAAAAACTATGAGAAAATTAATCACTATCGTGGCTGCACTCATACTGTCGTTGTCAGCAATGGCACAGACAGCATGTTACACAAAGGAATGCAGTGACCCCAAACTCAGGAAAGAGGCAAAAAGATGGCTGAAGAAGGGGGAGTGGCGCAACGGATTCAACAAGGCTTCTGCCGACAAAAGCGTGAACGCAGTGGAGATGTACAGCCAGTACAAGAAGAACCCAGAGCAATGGCAGGCTATGTTCCGCTGGCTTGCTGAAACCGATCTGCTTGCAATAGCCAAGGGCAAGCACCCGATACCGGGAACAACGCTCGTGGCAAGCGTGGAAGACAGCAAGAATGAACCTCTCGCCAAACGTAAGTCGGAAAGTCACTATCATCACATCGACTTCCAGTATGTGGTGAAGGGTAAGGAACGCTTTGGGATAATCGACCACAACACGAGCAAGCCCAACTGTGAATATAAGCCCGACGTGATACACTATGACTACGATGTGGATAGGGCACGGATGATCGATTCTGCACCCGACAGGTTCTTTATTTTCTTTCCGTGCGACTGGCACATAGCCAAGATTGCCACCGACGATGATGACCAGACCATACGTGTGATTGTGGTAAAGCTCGACTATGTTGACTGATTCTGTTGCGGAAAAGAGTTAAATATATATAAACTTTTGCGTGTTTCAACACCGTTATGCAGAATTTTTCAAAGAAAAGTATTACCTTTGCAGCCGATTTGAATCCGTGGAGGCTCAGTGAAGAGCTGGCATAAGCCAGTCGCCCAGCGGAAAAACCCGTTTAAACAATTTAATTAAAAAATGTACGCAATCGTAGAGATTAACGGTCAGCAGTTTAAGGCAGAACAGGGCAAGAAGCTCTTCGTTCATCACATCAAGGATGCAGAGGCAGGCCAGACTGTTGAATTTGAGAAGGTATTGCTCATTGACAATGAGGGAGCAGTCCAGGTAGGTGCACCAACCGTAGAAGGTGCAAAGGTAGTATGTGAAGTACTTCACCCACTGGTGAAAGGTGACAAGGTAATCGTGTTCAAGATGAAGCGCCGCAAGGACTATCGTAAGAAGAACGGTCACCGTGAGCAGTTCACAGAGATTGAGATCAAACAAGTAATCGCTTAAAAATTAGGAGGACTAAGAAATGGCACATAAAAAAGGTGTAGGTAGTTCGAAGAACGGACGCGAGAGCGCTTCACAAAGATT
>JAGAPI010000288.1 GCA_017623335.1 Prevotella sp. | reverse complement strand
TTCAATCTTCTTCCAATAATTTTCGGTGACTAAATCCACATATTCTTTGGGAAGTTCGTTGTTCGGCACACCGAAACGTGCCTGCATAAGATTTCTCGCCGTTTCGCCAAGAATGATATTCCTGTAAAGCCTCTTGTATCTTGACGACAATGTAGGGTGAGCGTTGCAATAATCATCAAGCGTTTGCAATGCAACCCGATTAATGCTGTCGCAGAGGTGCAGGTAGGGCATTGTGCCGCCGACTTCATTCATATTATAATAAGGACTGTGTTCATATTGCAAATTGTTGGCTAAATCCTCATTCTGCAGGCGGGCGTTCTTCCCCATAACAAGCGTCTTGTTCTCCGCAAAATCCTTCATCAGGAAATAAGTCTCGTTTGGCTCAGCCACAAACATCGTGGAAGTTCTGCCCCAGTCACAATAGAGCATTGTCGTATTTTCTATTGGCATACGGAGCACGAAACGTCCGAGCGAGTCAAGTTTTGAATAATGATTCACATTCTCGCCCGAGAAGATGCTTTCGTACGAGATCTCAAACTCATTGCTGATCTTCCTTAAATTCTGGGGCATGTCCTTATACCAGCCGATGATAGTGATGCTGTCGCCCTCCCTGTAACTGTTGTCGACGATGGCAGAGACGGTGTCCTTTACAGGATAGTCGGGCAGATAGTCTGTCGCAATCATGCTGCACACCATTTTCTCCTTGTCAACCTTTATTGTACGCTTTCCGTCTTTTTCCTTGCCAATCATCAAAGACAGAGCCTTGTCACCGCTCACAGCCTCAATACTGTAAGCCCCCTTGTTTTCCTTCTTCGATGTGATGCTCCACACCTTGCAGTCATACACCACGGCATCCTTGGCTATACCAAGCACCCAGTCACCTGTCTTGTCATTTCGCCAATACGTATCTACCAGCCCTTCCTTTGGAGCATTTCTGTCGCGTATGTTACTGATGGCAAATCCTTTGGGATAGCTGAATGTGATGCTCTTCGTAGAATAAGGCAGCGGCTCGAATATCAGCGCAAAGTCAGCCTCTCCCGATTCGGGAATAATGAATGTCTCATTCAGTTTCAGCACCGTCGATGACTTTACCTTAAAGTCCTTGCCCTCAGCCTGCAGCACCACATTATCGGGGAATCCCATTTCATTGCCGGCACGCATACTGACATGAAACGACACAACCGTAGCCGTATCATTCATTTCCACTTTTGTAACATTAAGGATTCCCATCACTTTTGAGTAAGCAGAAAGCGGTCTGTCCCAAACTACACTTTTCTGTGCCTCGGCACAGAAAAAAGCAAACAATGCGAATAATGTCGCGATAATAGTTCTCTTCATTTTTTAATATATATGCAATTATAATCTATTCAGCAGGTAGGTAAAAATTATTTTTGACAAAGGTACGAAAAATAGTTGTAATGCAAATAAAACCATGCTAAAAATTAACCTATTTTACTATTTCATTTTCGGCAAGGTAATGTGCCTATCAAATTTTTCACAGAAAATGCAAAACAACCATACACCGCTTAAAAATATAAATATGAGAATGTTACGTAAAAAGGTGTATGGTTATGTGCGATATATTTTTCTAAACGTTGAGAATAGAATTCCAAATGCTACATTTAGAATCGCGAATCGCCGATTGGGAGTAGTGAATCGGCGATTTAGCCATCCGTTTGCTGAAAGCCATAGCCAAATTTCCGCGGTGACGGTTTGGCGGTTCTGCAAAAGTACAGGAAAGAGAAGCAACACCATAACCGGCACAGCTTTTTTATAAAAAAAAATCGCTTTTATTCTTCTTTTTCAAAAAAAAGTAGTAATTTTGCCAGCATAAATGAGTAACGACACTAAATGAGACATTATATTATAACATTACTGCTTGCACTGAGCGCCGCATTGGGAACATTCGCCCAAGGCGGTCTGCCCGGCAAATATAATATGATGAACATCAACATGGTGTCGGGAATGCCGAGCAATTTTATCGACGACATCTATCAGGACAGCAACGGTTTCATGTGGTTCTCAACACACGGCGGCGGTCTGGTGCGCTACGACGGTTTCTCCTACCTGAGCTTTGGAGTTAACGGCAAGGGAGTTCAGCTGCGCAGCAACAGCAGCCGCAATGTATATGAGGATAAGTTCAAGCGGCTGTGGGTGGCGTTTGAAGAAGGCTTTCAGGTGATGAGCCTCAACACCCTTCAGCCCGTGTCGCCGAAATGCGCCACAAAAGAACTGGCAGAACGGCTGCAGAAACTGCAGAAAGAGCGCTGCAGCCGTGTGTACTGCGACACCAAAGGCGCAATATGGCTGATAACGGCAGCCCAAATATGCCGCATAGCCTTCGATACAGAAGGAACGATAAACAGCATTCTCGGCATGAGCTACACCTCATCGGCTCCCGACCTCGCCATTCAGGACCTTTACAACATAGGAACGGTGGTGATGGGCTACGGCGGTGTGATTCGCGAAATAAGCGCAAAAGGCAACAGGCTGACAACACGCGACATCTCGGCACAATTTCCCAAGCTGAACGGACAGTTTGTGGGCGCAATGATAAAATACAACGGGAAAATATGGATAGGCACCAATGTCGGGCTGTTCAACAACGGCAGCGGGCGCAATGTGTACCACCACACACCTGACAACAGCCAGCTGCAGCACGACAATGTGACCAGCCTGAGCATATCGCCAACGGGAAATCTGCTGGTGGGCACACTCTGCGGAGTGGACATCATCAACGACAAGACCGGAAAGATAGAGCACTGGAACTGCTGCACCACAGTAAATCCGCTGAGCAGCAACTTCGTAAACACCATATACTCAAAAAACGGACAGATATGGGTGGGAACGGAAACCGGCGGAGTATGCAAGCTCACTCCACGCCAGCTGAAGCTTACAAACTACTACCATGATGCAAACATTCCCGGAAGCATATCACAAAATGCCGTGAACGCCATATACACCGAGCCCGACGGCACACTTTGGGTAGGTGTGGTGGAAGGCGGACTGAATGTAGTCCCCCCCCACTCCACGCAATTCAAACATTATAACACGGGCAACACCAACCTGAGCCACAACAGCGTGTCGGTGATTGCTCCCGACGGCAGTGGGCAGCTGTGGATAGGCACATGGGGAGGCGGAGTGAATATCGTCACCTCAAGAAATCCCGTACAGATAACGAGGCTGAAAGTTGACGCCGCCCACCAGCAGCCACTCACATTCATTGGCGCCATGATTTATGACCATATAAATAAAGGTATGTGGATAGGCGCCAACGAGGGAGTGTTTTTCTACAACATGAAAACCGGACAGCTGGAAAATCCGTTTCCAGACAACGGCAGCATAAGAGGCAACATAGGATGCATCATAACCCGCGACAACCATCTGCTGATGGGGTGTTTAGACGGCATGACCGACATCGAGCTGAAATCGCGCAAAGGCGGCAGGGGACACTTCAAGATGAAGCACTACACCAACAAGCTGGACAATCCCCAAAGCGGCATTCTCGACAAGATTCTCAGTCTGTACGAGACAAACGACGGAATAATATGGGCAGGAAGCAACGGTTACGGGCTATACCAATGTAAACGTGCCTCCAACGGCGGGCTGACCGTAATAAAAAACTATACCGAGACAGACGGGCTTGCCAACAACATGGTGAAAGGCATAACTGTGGACAACCGCGGAATGCTGTGGGTTGCCACAAGTTATGGACTGTCGCTGCTCAATCCCGCCACCGGCGCATTCAACAATTTCTACAGCCGTGACGGACTGCTGTGCTCACAGTTCTACTTCAACGCCACAACCCGCGACCGTCAGGGCACAATATATCTCGGCTCTGAGAAAGGACTGACAGCAATAAAAGGCGAGCAACCGCCAACCGTCAGCACGGGAGGAAGCCTGAAATTCACAAGTCTGAGGGTGGACAATCAGGACATTTTTGCCGACGGCAAGTATATCGATGAAGACATATCAATAGCCAAGGAAATAAGGCTGCACGAAAGTGACAGGTCGTTTACAATAGACTTCTCGGCGCTCAACTATGGCAGCGAGACCCAAGGCGCATACAGCTATTGCATGGAAGGATTTGAGGATGAATGGATAAAGCTGCCGCCCGGACATCACAGCGTGAGATACTCAACACTGCCTGCCGGCAATTACAACTTCAAGGTGAAGTATCTTCCATCAATAGGCTCCACAAAAGAGCAGACCATATCGGTGAAAGTGCATGTCACACCATATTTCTGGAAGAGCTGGTGGTTTATATCGCTCATGGCGGTGGGGCTGATAATCACGGTACACCGCATATATAAAAGAAGGCTGGAACTGATGAGGGAGCGCGAAGTGGAAATACTCTACCGCCCCATAGAGGCTGCACTCAAGAACAGCGACGAGCCGGGCAAGCTGCAATCGCAGATACAGACAATACTGGAAACACAGCGCCGCTACCAGGAAAGTCAGAAAAAGACCGTGGAGGCGGACAAGAAAGAAATGGCAGAAAGCACCAAACCGTTTATGGACTCGGTGATGGAGGTGATGGAGCAAAACTACCGCGACTCAAAGTTTGGGGTGCAGGAACTTGCCGATGCCCTTGGAGTGAGCCGCACCGTGCTCGGCAAAAACATAAGCTCCAACACCGGACTGCCTCCCATACAGTTCATACGCAACTACCGTCTGGACATTGCCAAGCGTATGATGAACGACAATGCGGCAAACCGCAACATTGCCGAGATAGCCTACCGTGTGGGCTTCAACGACCCGAAATACTTCACACGCTGCTTCACAAAATTCTTCGGAGTGGCACCGTCAGCATACATTGACACGCTAAAATAAAGATTTCCTCTGTGTGCCCACACAAGGGGCACAACAGCGTGGATAAACAGCAAAATAACGCCATTCAAACTGTTTGTCCACCTTAATTTTTCGTTTATCCACCCCTTATAATACCATTTTGTATAATTTTGCCACGAAAACAAAATTAAACCAAAAGTACAAACATACTTAATAAAAGTAAAAACCGGCGTACATCTTTAACTAAACAATTAATATAAATCTAAAAATGAGGAAACAATTATTCTTTATGATGCTGTGTCTGGGCACAGTCGGCGCTGCCAAAATCAGCCCCATTCCTGTAAAAGCCTCAGTGCTTCAGGACCAGACCATCACGGTGAAGGGACAAGTTGTTGATGCCCAAGGTGACCCACTTGTCGGAGCAACCGTGAAGACAAAAAATTCCAAGAGCGGTACCGTAACCGACCTTGACGGTAACTTCACACTCAAAGTTCAAGCCAACGCCACACTCGTGGTGAGCTATCTTGGATTCAAGGAACGCGAGATAGCAGTGCGCGGACGAGCCATAATCCCGCAAATACAGCTTTCTTCCGATGACCAGCTTCTCGAACAGGTTGTCGTAGTGGGCTATGGTACCCAGAAGAAAGCCGACCTTACCGGCTCAGTGTCTATAGTTGATGCAGAGGAGATGAAAAAGGTGTCAAACAGCAACATCTCCACCATGCTTGAAGGTAAAGTGCCAGGTGTGCAGATTACCAGCGACGGCCAGCCCGGCGCCGACCCGTCTGTGCGCATCCGCGGTATCGGCTCTTTCGGAAGCACTGCTCCTCTTTATGTCATCGACGGTGTGCCTATGGGTACAACCATCCGCGATTTCTCACCAAACGACATTGAGACAATCCAGGTGCTGAAGGATGCCGCAGCAGGCGCCATCTACGGTTCGCGCGCCGCAAACGGTGTGATTATCATCACCACCAAGAACGGAAAGAAGGACCAGCCTCTGAAGGTGGACTACTCAGGCTACTTCGGTGTAGATAACATCTCAAGCGATGTTTACGACCTAATGAATGCCGACCAGTACAGCAACTACATCGGTCAGGCATGCGCCAACTCAGGCACCACCCTGCCCGGAGGATATAAGCTCAACTCCGAAACAGGCAAATACCAGTTTATGGACGGCACCAACACCGACTGGTTTAAGGAAGTGTTCAAGACAGGAACACGCCAGAACCACAACGTAAACCTCAGCGGCGGAAGTGCCAACAGTACATATAATATAGGTCTCGATTACTTCAACCAGAAGGGTACCATCGAGGGTGCCGGTCCTAACTACGAGCGTTATACAGCACGTGTGAACAACACAATGGACACCAAGTTTGTGAAGTTCCGCACAAGTCTCGTGTACTCTCACTCAAATCAGGACAACATGGCTCTGTCTAATGCTTCAGAGTATGTGCAGGGACTTTACGGCGACGTTACCAACGTGCTCCGCGGCACATTGCTCATGCAGCCCACCATCAAGGCATACGATGAGTCGACATGGGTGCTTGACGACAAGGTTGGTGCCGCCGGCAACTACCATTACGACGCTTACGGCTACGGTGTTTACTATGACACTATCCACGGTGACATCTCTGCATCAAACCCGCTGCTTGTCAACAATATGATGAAGCGCAACACACTTGTTGACCGCTTCGTAGGTACTGCATCTGCAGACATAGACCTGTTCAACATGGTTGGAATCAAGAGCAAGAACCACTCTCTGCACTACAACCTCAACCTGTCGTACAGCAAGACACACTGCAAGGACTTCACATGGCTCGGCGCATGGATCCAGAGCAACCGTGTATATCTCGACAAGAGCAACGAGCGCCTGACAAAAGGCTCACGCGACTATACTGACGCTCTGATTGAGAATACCCTCACATACGACGGCACCATCGGCAAGCATCACATCAACCTCGTGGTTGGTCAGACTTACGAGGAAGAGAGCACCGACGAGCTTACCGGCTGGGGCATTCAGTTCCCTGAACCATACTTCCTCCAATTGCAGAACGCAGCCAACACCTACTCTTCTTCCTACGAGTACAAGCATGCGATTGCATCTTACATCGGCCGTCTCAACTACAATTACGACGACAAGTACCTGCTCTCTGCAGTTATCCGCCGTGACGGCAGCTCACGCCTGTCGAAGAACATCCGCTGGGGTACATTCCCATCAATATCAGTAGGTTGGCGCCTCGACCGTGAGAAATTCTTCCCTGTAAGCAAGGACGTTATCAATCTGTTGAAGATTCGCGGCAGCTACGGTGTGCTCGGTAATGAAAACATCGGCGAGTATATGTACCAGACTACAATGAGCCGCAACAACATGACCTACAGTTTCGGAAACAGTCCTGTGACAGGTTCTGCCATCTCAACCTTTACCGACAACAACCTTGCATGGGAGAAGAAAAAGACTACCAACGTAGGTATCGACCTCGCCATGTTCCACAACCGTTTGGAGTTCACAGCTGAGTGGTACAAAAATGTATCTGAGGACCTGCTTTATGCCGTTCCAGTACCAGCACAGGCAGGTGTTTCAAACGCTACAGTGACAATGAACGCCGCATCGATGGAGAACAGCGGTTTCGAGTTCTCAGCAACCTACCGTAACAACGACCACCCATTCAAGTATCAGGTAAGTGCCAACCTCAGCACACTGAAGAACAAGGTCACATCTCTTGGTTTCGGCACAGACTCTTACATCACTGGTGCCTACAAGACCGAGGTGGGTCAGGAAATAGGTAAGTTCTACGGATGGGTATATGAGGGAATCGCCCGCACACAGGCAGACCTTGATAATCATGTAAACGACAATGGCGATGTGATTTCACAGCCAGGAGCAAACGTAGGTGACTGTCTCTATAAGGATATCAACAACGATGGCGCTATCGACGCCAACGACCAGACAATCCTTGGCAGCGGTCTGCCAAAGATCAACTTCGGCTTAAGCGCACACTTCGAGTACAAGCACTTCGACATGAGCATCGCAACATACGGCGCGCTCAACTATCACGTGTCAGACGATATCTACAACAGCCTCAACTCATGCTACGGCTGGTGGAACAAGGACGTGGCAATGAGCGATGCCAACCGCTGGTCGGAGGACGGAACAACTTATCTGTCGAACGTTCCGCGCACATACGCTACCAACAACGCCACACTGGCATGGAACGACCTGTTCAGCGACCGCAAGATACAGAACGCTGCATATTGGAAGATAGCCAACGTTGAACTTGGCTACAACTTCCCCGATAAGTGGTTTGGCGGCATAGTAAACGGAGTACGCCTCTATGTCTCTGCACAAAACCTCTATACCTTCACAGGCTATAAGGGCTACAACGTGGACTACGCCGGCGGTACATTCACTCCGGGCTACAACTTCTGCTCGTTCCCAAGCGCACGCAGCTTCATGGCTGGTCTGCACTTCACATTCTAAAAGTACACATTATTATATATATAAGTAAACAAAGATATGAAACTATATAATTTTTCTATAGCCATCCTGCTGGGTGCCTGCGCTCTCACATCGTGCGAAGGCAAACTGGATTTGACCAATCCCAACCAGCAGACTTCAAGCACCTTCGGCAACACTGCCGATGATTTGGAGGAAAGTGTTATCGCAGCATACAACCACATCCGTATGGAAGGCACCTACGCCCGAGTGGGGTACAACATCGACGTGTGCCGCGGCGATGAGGTGTGGAACTCCTCACAGGTATGGTATATGCCATTCGACGACCTCAACGAGCCTATCACCGACGAGATTGGTCAGTGGTCATGGCGCGACTGGTACTACACCATCAACGTATGTAACTTCATCACGTCACGCTGCGGCAACGACAATGCCTCACTGTCACAGAGAATGCAGCGCATCAAGGGACAGGCTCTCTTCATCCGCGGTCTTGCATACTACAACCTCGTGAACTATTATCAAACCCCATCGCTCATCACCGACTATGAGGGTTACTCATCACTCGACGGTCTTTACGGCACAAACAGCTCTTACGATGAGGTGCTCGACCAGGTTGAGGCTGACTTCTCTGAGGCTATGACTCTACTGCCGTCACGCGATGAGGGGGGCGAATGGTCCAAGGGCCGTGCAACCAAAGGAGCAGCTGCCGGATACTATGCCCGCGCACTCATGCAGCGTCACAAGTTCAGCGAGGCTCTTACCGTGCTGAAGGACATCATCAACAAGAAGTACGGCTCATACAAGCTGATGGCAAACTACGGCGACAACTTCCGCGAGGGTCCGGCATACGAGAACAACGACGAGAGTCTGTTCGAGGTACAGTATCTTGACTATGGAAGCCAGGGCGTTGACGATGAGTGGACACCAGTGAACACCTCACCTAATGCCACTCAGGGACACGCCATCGAGTCAAACTTCTGTCCGGGCAATTATGGCGGTTGGGCCGACCTCTCTGCATCACCATGGCTCTACAATCTGTTCAAGGAAGAGCGTACCACAAGCGGCAAGCTCGACCCACGCCTCTACTGGACCATCGGTACATACGAGACCGACTGGGAAGGCTTCGAGAACGGCAACGTAGGCTACACCGTAGAAATGACTCCCGACGCTCCCGTTGTGACCAACAACAGCAACGGCGGTCTGCCAATCGCAAAATGGACAAACCTGCGTACTAATCTCTACGGTACAGTGGTTACAGGCTTGCACTGCGGTATCAACCTCCGTCTGATGCGCTATTCTGACGTTCTTCTCCGTGCAGCTGAGTGCGAGAACGAGGTGAACGGTCCTACACAGCAGGCTATCGACTGGATTAACGAGGTACGCCGCCGCGCTGAGCTGCCAGACCTTAAGCTCGCCAACTTCAACTCTGCCGACAAGCTGTTTGAGCAGATTGCCAACGTTGAGCGTCCTAAGGAGTTCGGTTGCGAGTATGGCCGCGGCAACGATCTTCTACGCTGGGGATTCTTCTATCAGGCAGACCGACTGCAGCAGCTCAAGGAACACGGAACATTCCGCAAGGGCATCTACCCTGCAGTTGACCCGAAGGCTCCAGTAAGCTACTCAGAGGTTGACAACGATATGGTTAAGTCATCTTACGACAGCTATCTGCCAGGTCATGAGTTCCTGCCAATCTATCAGGGTACTCTCAACGCCAACCCTAACCTCAACGGCAACTCTGCCAACGACGGTACTGACAACTCTGCCGACTTCTTCGCACGCGGCTGGAAAGTACGTCCGGTAGTTAACTTGAAGTAAAAGAAAAAACTCCCTTTTACTCCCTCTAACTCCTTAAAAATATAAATTAAAAATAAAAGACAATTATGAAACATATAAATAAAATATCATCCGCAATGTGCACGGCTGCCCTTGGACTGCTCATGCTTACAGGATGTGAGGGCGGAGAACTGTACGGTGTGGACTCGCCCGACTGGATTTCAGAGAAGATTGACTCCATCAATAACTCCAAGAACAACCAGGGTGAGGAAATTCTCGAAGGCATGGAGGAAGATGTCTACACCGTCGGTGCCACCGACTTCACCTCTGGCTGGTGGGCGCAGTTCTCAAAGTATTACGTAATTCCCGACGGAAAGAAATTCCACCTTCAGTTCAACCTGAATATCAACCCCAATGCAACCAACACATATAAGAACTTCGCAATGATTCTCAGCAACGACGTGGACCGCGGCGGAGAAGGCTATGCCGAGTACGGAGCCATCCGTTTCGACAACCAGCCAAGCGGAAACTCTGAGTGGGGCGACTACATCGACCGCAGCTGCGTGGAGAGCACACTCACATTCGCAACCGACACGGACGCAGGCGTTGAGAAGCTTGGCGGTAAGGTTACTCTGACCGTTGACCGTTCTGATGCGTCATCTTTTACGGTGACCATGACCAACGGTACTGTCACGAAAACTTATAAGCAGAAGACTCCTCTTGCCAATCTCAATGCAGACCAGTCGAACACCAACATGCGCATATTCCTCGTGCCCGAAGGCTCTTACCTTAACATCCTCGCAGCAAACGTAGAGCCTATCGGAGGATATACATCTGCCAACGACAAGAACCCAATTTCAATGACTCTGGAGAATGTTCCGGACGAAGTGGTTAAGGGCACATCTCTTGATGATGCAATGGCTAACATTTCTGCAACTGTACAGTTTGAAGAGGGTGTAAGCAAAGTAATTCCTGCTGCTGAACTTTATTTCTCAGCTATCCCAGACATGGACGAGCCAGGCGAGAAGAACTTGATTGTAATCTACAACAAGACCTTCAAGGGTGAGAATGCAGCTACTCCTATCGTGGCATATGCTACATTCAAGGTGGTGAACGAGATTGCATCAATCGCCATCACACAGGAGCCAACACGCGACACATACTATTACTTCAACTCTACCGCTACCGACGGCATGGAAGAGCGCACCCTTCCATTCGACCCGACAGGCATGGTGGTTACAGCAACCTACTCGGACGGAACAACCGACGTGATAGACAACTCGAAGCTAACATTCTCTGCTATTCCTGCACGTCAGGGCTACGCTGTGGTGACCGTATCTACCGCTAACGGCAAGACTGCCGAGACAGAAATTGCCGTGGCTACCTCTAAGTCGACAAAGATTACTCCTTCACCGCTTGCACTTGGTGCAGAAGACAACAGCACTGGCTGGTGGGCAGCATTCATCGATGATGTAAACGTACCTGCAGGCGAGACCCGTGAGTTCAACTTCACCAACTATGCCGGTGGTGCAAACTGGAACAACTACGTGGTGATTCTCCGTCGCGCGAACCTTGCAGAGTATGCCGTAGTACGTTCCGACAACTACGGATGGGGTGCAGGCTACGACGGCAATGCCAACCTGCAGCTCTCAGGAGGTCAGGCAGACTGGGCTACATGGCTTGCCGCAATGAACGGAGCCAAATGTACGCTCTACGTAACCAACTGCAACAACGGTCACGCTGACGTTCAGTGCATCATGCACGGCACCGACGGTGCAGACTATATCCAGTACTACCTTGGCATAAGCACTGTCGACCCTGATGACTTCAATGTGTCGTTCACAGTAGACGGCAGCCATCTGGTATTCGAGTAATATACGCAGATAACTCATTTTGATGTAAAATTCAAAAGGGAGGTATTCCCATTCGATGGCAATACCTCCCTTATTTACTAAACACTACTTTAAATAAGAACCGACAATGAAGAAACTTCTCACACTTCTCTGTCTGTCAACAGCAACAGCGGCAATAGGACAGACAACTGTCAGCGACAATGACCTGGCAAACGCCTACAGCTCAAGAGGCTACTCTATGCGTGTGTCATGCCATGACCCGTCGATTGTCATTGACAACATCGCATCACCGTCGGCACCAACATATTATATATATGGCTCACACCTCGGCAGAGGCAAGACAACACAAGCCGCCAACTATCAGGAATGGACCACATTCAAAACCGGCGAGGAGAACACAGGCACAGACAATAGCATGTTCGCAAATGTCGGCGGTGGCATTGTGAACTACAGCAATGCCTACTCAAGCCACGCCGTGAAAACTGTGAAGAACTATAAGGGCGAGGACGTGAGCTTCGGTAACTTCGATGCGCACGGCTGGCAGTTCTCAGGAAACACCGTAAGAGGAATGCAGTGGGCTCCCGATGTCATATACAACAAAAAGATGAAGAAATGGTGCATGTACATGAGCGTCAACGGCGACAACTGGTGTTCAAGCATCGTATGTCTTACAGCCGACAACATAGAGGGTCCGTGGACTTATCAGGGACCCGTAGTGTTCTCTGGATTCTCAGGACAGTTCGCCCATAATGGATTCGGAAAGGCCGATGACTGGAAACGCACTGACCTAAGCATAGCCACAGGCGAGACTGCTCTGCCTGCACGCTATAAGGTGACCACAAACGACAATTGGGGTAACTACTGGCCAAACTGTATTGACCCATGTGTGTTCTACGATGATGACAACAATCTGTGGATGACCTACGGCTCATGGTCGGGAGGCATATACATTCTGAAACTGAACGAAGACAACGGTCTGCGCGACTATCAATATACATTCAAATATGAGATTAACGGCAATGAGACCACCTCTGGCAATTACTCCAAGGACTGCACCTGCGACCCTTACTTCGGCAAGAAGATTGCCGGAGGATATTACGTATCCGGTGAGGCAAGCTACATAGAGAAGATTGGCAAGCACTACTTCCTCTTCATGAGCTACGGCGGACTGGAATCAAACGGTGGATACCAGATGCGCATATTCCGCTCTGACAATCCCGAGGGACCATACAAAGATTGCTACGGCACATCAGCACTCTTCGACAAATATCTTCTTAACTACGGCAACAATGCCAACGACAACCGCGGAGTGCTGCTCATGGGCGGCTATCAATGGGACACAATGCCTGTGGCAGAAATTGCACAGGGGCACAACTCTGCCTTTATAGATGACAAAGGACGCGCGTTCGTGGTTTATCACACACGTTTCAACAACGGTACTGAGGGACATGAGGTACGTGTGCACCAGCTGTGGCTCAACGATGAGGACTGGATAATGGCTGCCCCGTTTGAGTTTGACGGTGAAACCGTAACCGACCAGGACATTGCCGCAAAGGCATCAATTGACGACAGTGAGATTGCCGGCGACTATCAGCTGCTACGGCACAGATATTATCAGAATGTGGCGGCAAAGGAGTATCAGACACCTGTGAACATACATCTCGATGCCGACGGAACAGTGAGCGGGGAGGTATCAGGAAAATGGGAGCGCACACCAGGCACCGACTACATTGCACTGACAATAGGAACCACAGTCTACCGTGGCGTGCTCGTTCGTCAGACCATTGACTACACTGACATTCCAGCACTCTGCATCACCGCATTGTCATCATCAAGCGGAGTACGCACGACAGGAAAAAGCTGGACCTACGGACAGGAGCTGTGGGCAGTGAAGGCTGATGCCAGAGCGGCAATAAAATACACTCTCGACAAACTCAGCATACCTGTAAACGACGGTGCTACAATCAACTCAAACATACAGTTGCCTACAGCCGGCAACCTTGGAGCAATTGTAGAGTGGAAATCAAGCGACACCAATATACTGTCGCACACGGGAAGAGTGAGAAACAACGGAAAAGTGACGCTTACTCTCACCATAACCAAGGACGACTGCGTATATACAAGGGAATATCAGATTACCGTAGATAAAGATGCTGAGGACTATGTGCCTGTATTCTATCCTGAGTCTACACAGAAAAACCTTACTGCCGCATGGTGGACCAACTTCACGACAAGTTACTTCGACGTTGAGGCAGGCAAGAAGATAAGACTCCAGTTCTACAACTACAGCGACATGGCTGAAAACTGGAACAACTGGGGGCTCGTCACAGCAAACGCCGAACGTGGAGCAACAGGCTACAAGGAATATTTCGTACTGCGCAATGACAACTTCGGTTGGGGTGACAATTACGATGCAAGCGGTTTGACCAGCAACTATAATTGGGATACATTCAAGAGCGACATGAACGGCTCACTCGTGGATATGACCGTAAGCCTCACTGCCGACGGTGCATTCAAGATGGAGTCTACCATCACCACCACAAGCAAGAAAGTGTATAACTATGGGTACACAACAACTATTGCGTCTAAGCCAAGCAAGATAAAACTATTCTTCGTGAATGAGAAGTCTTACATCGACGGCTCTACAGTCACAGGCATTGAGAATGCAGTTATCGGCGAACAGCCACAATATCGTGATACAGACGCCATCTACAACATCAGCGGACAGCGGGTGGATAAGAGCTATCGAGGCATTGTAATCATCAACGGCAAGAAGTATATAAGGAAATAATGAAGGCAATGAACATCAACAACATAATCATAGGGACGGCAATGCTTTTTGCCGCTCCCTGCGCAAAGGCTCAGGAGGCTACTCTACAAGGCAACAAGGAGCAACTGACGGTTGACACGCCGTTTGTTCACGATCCCGTGATGGCATGGGAGAACGGGGTGTGCTATCTCTACTGCACTGGGCACGGCATAGGGCAGATGACCTCCACCGACGGCAGCCGCTGGACCATCAACCGCAGCGGAGTGCTCGGCAACAACATTCCGGCATGGACCAGAGACAGCGTGCCGGGATTTGAAAACCATATCTGGGCACCCGACATAATACGCTACCGCAACAAATGGTATCTGGCATACTCGTGCTCTACATTCGGTAAAAACACCTCGGCAATAGGACTGCTCAGCAACACCTCGCTGGCAAACGCCGGCGGATGGAAGAACGAGGGCTGCATCGTGGCATCGAAGGGAAAGCGCAACGACTGGAACGCCATCGACCCTAACTTCATTATCGACGAGAAAGGACGCCCGTGTATGACATGGGGCTCGTTTTGGGACGGAATACAGATGGTACAGCTCGACAAGAGCATGCACGTGAAGCGTGGTGCCAAGCCTTTCACCATAGCCCGCCGCCACAGCCCGGGTGACACCAACGTAGAGCCCAACCCAACATCGAAATATGCAGGCACCAACGCCATAGAGGCACCGTTCATCATGCGTCACGGCGACTATTACTATCTGTTTGTGAGCTGGGACTACTGTTGCCGGGGCATAAAGAGCAACTACCGCGTTGCAGTGGGAAGGAGCAAGAATGTGGCAGGTCCGTATCTCGACCGCAACGGCAAGGATATGCTCGCGGGCGGAGGAACAATCATCCTTGAAGGCGACAAAAAGGAATATGAGGCAATGGGGCATTGCGCCGCATACCACCACACAGACCTTCCTGCCGACCTGTTCATCTGCCACGGCTACAGTGTGGCAAAAAACGGTGCGTCAATCCTTGTGAAAAAGCGCATAAACTGGACCTCTGACGGCTGGCTCACGCTGGAACCATGGTAAAAAAACGCTCCAGGCATGAAGCAGTGCCGGAGACGCGGAATAAAACAAACTGTATAGTTTGTAGTTGTTTCATTAATTAGGAAAAGTGCCGCAGCAGTGATGCTCCGGCACTTTATTTTTTTCATTTGTTCTGTTTTGCTCTTATTTGCTCTGTTTCCTCACAGCCTTTTTCAGCCGCAGCTTTGGAATCTTTATCTCCTGCCCTTCCTTCAATGGCGTTTTTGGCGGAATAGAATTAAAGACCTCTATGTAGCATTCCATACCCTCGCCAAGCATACGCCGGGCAAACCGCTCCATGGTCTCGCCCTTCCTTACCTTTTCCGTGCGCAGCTCGCCCACAATCACATAGGCTCCCGTGCGCACCCTTGAGTCCATAGCCGAATATTTCTCGTGGTTCTCAAGAATAATCTGCGCTTCGGTCTTCACCTCATCCTGTTTCTCCTGCACCACCGGCTTTGCGGTGTCCTTGCGTGTCGTGTCGGGCTTTACCGCAGGTTTTGCCGCCACAGTCTTCCTTACCGTCACAGCCTTGCGGGGCTTTGCCGGCATCGTCACTTTTGCCGCGGCTTCCTGCTCTGCAGAGTTCTTGCCATACCAATAGCCGCCCCACCCTGCCAGCGCCGCAACCACTGTTATATATATAAGGTGTATGAGAACGGGCTTGAAATGCGAGGGCAAACGGCTTTCTTCCGGTTCTTCCTCCACAACAGGAGCAGGTTCTTCCTCAACGATTTCGGGAGCAGGCTCTTCTTCAACTGTTTCGGGAGCTGGCTCTTCCTCAACTGTTTCAGGAGCGGGCTCTTCTTCAACGATTTCAGGAGCAGGTTCCTCTTCGACTACGGGAGCTGGTTCCTCTTCGACTACGGGAGCTGGTTCCTCTTCGACTACGGGAGCAGGCTCCTCTTCGACTACGGGAGCTGGTTCTTCTTCGACTACGGGAGCAGGCTCCTCTTCGATTACGGGAGCTGGAACCTCTTCTACTACGGGAGCCGGTTCTTCTCCGGCTTTCTCCTCTGCCTTATTATCGGCGAAGTTCACACCGTCGTTCAGCATCACCGTCTCAAACTGCGAGAACGGCTTGTTGATAAGTTCCTTCATAGTGGAGTCAGGAGTAAACGTTATCTTTGAGTGTCCTTCTATCACAAAGCGCTCGCCGGTTGTAACGTTGACGCTTTCGCGCGAGTCCACGCCCACCACCTTAAACGTGCCAAGCCCCCTCACCTTCACCAGCTGGTCGGTGGTGAGGCGTTCCAGAATAATGTCAAACATGGTCTTGACAAATTCTTTGGCGATGCCTTTCTCAAGCCCCTTGTGCTCCACAAGCACCTGCGCCACTTCAAAAAACGAGATCTTTGCCATTATTTTCCTTTTATTTTATCTTTCAGACGCGGCACCGCCTTAAAATCCAATACCAGTTTCGGCGGCACGAGCATACGCTGCTGCGTGGCAGGATTGATGATTACGCGCTCCATCTTCTTCTTCACGTCGAACGTTCCGAAGCCCGTCACCGAGAGCGTGTCGCCGTTCTGCAGGCGCTCCGCCGCCTCATCGACCACCGCCGTCACCATGCGCTGCGTCTCGGCAATGCTGAAGCCCATCCTCGCGGCAAGCTCGCTTATAAATTCCTTGTTGTTCATTCTTTTTTCTAATTTGTCCAACTGTTTGAAGAGTTGCAACACAACTCCCGTCAACATGCGAAAAGTTGAGCTGAGTTTATAAAACTACGGCATAGAGGTCGAAATCCTCCGAGTCGGTGATTCTTACATCGTAGAACTGTCCTATCTGCAGCTCCCTGCCCTTCTCTGCCTTTATCAGCACCTCAGGGTCCACCTCTGGCGAGCAAAATTCGGTGCGGGCTATGTAATAGTCGCCCTCGGTGCGGTCCACTACCACGCGCATCACCTTGCCCACCTTCTCTGCCTCTATCTCTCCGCTTATGCGCTGCTGTATTCGCATGAGCCTGTCGAGCCTCTTCTGCTTCACCTCCGCAGGCACGTCGTCCTCGTAGCTGTCGGCTGAATATGTGCCTTCCTCCTCGCTGTAGGCAAAGGCTCCCATTCGCTCAAAGCGCGCCCACTTCACAAAGTCCACCAGCTCGTTGAAGTCGTCGTCGGTTTCTCCCGGAAATCCCACCATCAGCGTTGTCCTGATGTGTATTCCCGGCACCTCGCGGCGCATCCGCTCAATCATCTCCATGGTGTCGCGCTTCGTAACGTTGCGGCGCATCCGCGTAAGCATGTTGTCCGAGATGTGCTGCAGGGCAATGTCCAGATACTTGCACACGTTCTTGCGGCGGTTCATCACCTCCAGCAGATTCCACGGGAAGTGCGCGGGGTAGGCGTAGTGAAGCCTTATCCATTCCACGCCCTCAATCTGCGCCATGCGGTTGATGAGTTCGGCAATGCCCTGCCGTCCGTCAATGTCCACGCCGTAGTAGGTCAGCTCCTGGGCAATGACCTGAAACTCGCGGGTTCCGTTGGCGGCGAGCATCCTCACCTCGTCGAGAATCTCGTCCATGGGGCGGCTCACGTGGCGTCCCGTCATAATGGGTATGGCACAGTAGGCACAGTGGCGGTCGCATCCCTCGCTAATCTTGATGTAGGCATAGTGGCGCGGCGTTGTGATGTGCCTCACTCCGCTGCAGGTCACGGCGTTGCCGGCGTTGAGGTCGGCAACGAGCTGCCGGTAGTCAAACTTTCCGTACCAGCGGTCCACCTGCGGTATCTCCGCCTCCAGCTCCCCGCGATAGCGCTGCGACAGGCAGCCCATCACGTAGAGGCTGCCTATCCTCCCCTCGTCCTTTGCCTGCGCCAGCTCAAGGATGGTGTCGATGCTCTCCTGCTTAGCGTCCTCAATGAATCCGCAGGTGTTCACCACCACTATCTCGCCCCGCGGGCTCTCGCTGTCGTGGGTACATTCATATCCGTTGTGCTCGAACAGCGTCATGAGCGTCTCGCTGTCAACGAGGTTCTTCGAGCATCCAAGTGTTATAATGTCAATATGTTTCTTTTTCATTCACAAAAAAGCATGTTTTCCTGATAAACAAAAGCGGGCGTCAGTCCTTTTTGAAGAGCGAGTCCACAAACTGGCGCTTGTCGAACAGCTGCAGGTCGGTCATACCCTCGCCCAGTCCGATATACTTCACGGGCACCTTCAGCTGGTCGCTTATCCCGATTACCACTCCGCCCTTGGCGGTGCCGTCGAGCTTGGTAATGGCGAGCGACGTGATTGTCGTGACCGCCGCAAACTGCTTTGCCTGCTCAAAAGCGTTCTGCCCCGTCGAGCCATCGAGCACCAGCATCACCTCGTCGGGAGCCTCGGGCATCACCTTCTTCATCACGTCCTTAATCTTCTTCAGCTCGTTCAT
>JAGAPI010000042.1 GCA_017623335.1 Prevotella sp. | reverse complement strand
GGCAGATACTTCGCCGGTAAATGCACCCTTCTCTTTATCTGCGCAGTTCTCTGCACCAAGACCGATTGTGTTGGCGTCGAGGATGCCTGCCACGGTTGCAAGATGAATGAATGGAGTACAAACCACAACGTCGCAGTTTGGCTTCTCGGCAGCCAAAGCCTCGTTCAACTCCTTTGCCAATGCAACACCTTCTTGCAGGTTCATGTTCATTTTCCAGTTACCTGCTACAATTTTCTTTCTCATTTTTTTGTTGTTTAATAATTTATTTATCTTTCAATATCGTATGATTCCTAATTATAATAAATAGGTATTTCTTTTATTCGCCTTCCTTGGCATCTTTGTTTTTGGCAACGGTGCCTTGCTTGTCGCGCCTCACCCATTTTGTCCATGCCCACAGACGGTCTGCCATGGTGAGCAGTATGAGTGGCAGCACGAACCAGTTTATGATGGTTACGGTCTTGCCCGTTGTCGAATTTTCCGGCATCCTTCCCGTTTCTATGTTTTCCAGTCTGTCGGCAAGCATCTCCTCATCGGGCATGTCGTTGTGGCTCCACTTGTTGATTACCGTTCCGTCTTTTATCAGCACCAGTCCCGGATTGCTTCTTATGATTGTTTTTAGCGTAATCTCGTCGGTGGTGCAGTAGGGGTAGTCGGCTCCTGTCATTGCCCGCCAGTGTTTTCTTGCCTCTGCTCCGCTTGCTGTGAGGCAATAGAACCTGTAACCATATTCCTGCGAATAGTCATAAATCTCATTAATTCGGTCCAGCCGGCTGTCATCGGCATTTTCCAGATGCGGCGCTATGAGCAGGAAAGTGTAGCCTTTGTCATTGAGCACTTCTTCGGTGATGTCGTCTCCTTGCTCTGTCTCTATTGAGAAGTCATGTATGGGCGGCACATACCCCTCGCTTGTCTGTACGGTCCTGCTGTCTATGAATGTCCATGTGGAGTCAGGATAGTTGTCGGTTGTAAATTCCTTCCGCTCGCCGTTTTTCTCCAATATGAATGTTGTTTCAAACTGTGGCTGTTCTGCATCTTCGGGAATCTCCATTCCCTGACGGATGTTTGCCCCTATGTGATATGGACGGAAGTCGAATTGCGGCAGCAGATACAGGCTGTATCCCGATATAGCAAGGATGAACACTGCACTGAAGTTTATCACTATCCACTGGTTGGTGCGGCTTATGAACCTCATCATGTCCAGCGGCTGCCATGCCACAGTCACGGCGCATGCCGTAAGCACTATATTTTTCCAGAATGTCTGCCAGTTGGTGAGCTTTACTGCATCGCCAAAACATCCACAGTCGCTTATAGGGTTTGCCACCGCAAGCCATAGTGTTAGCATGGTCATAAACACCAGCATCGCCACAGCCAGTTTTGACACAGTCCTGCGCCTGATGGCAAATGCAAGACATATACCGATACCGAACTCGGCAGCCGACAGCAGTACCGAAGCCAACAGTGTCAGTGTGTCGTTGACAAGCATCTGCAAGCCAAGGGCCTCAAGATAGTCGTTTATTTTATATTGCGTGCCGAGCGGATCAACGGCTTTCACAAATCCTGACAGGATAAATGTAAGCGCCAATGCCAGTCTGCAAATATTGACAACAATCTTTCTCATGTCCTTGTTTTAGTTGCGCTTTCCGTTTTTTTACCCCGTTGTTATTGTTGTTTCTGCTCATTGAGCTTTATCACCCCAAACACGGCGTAGTTTATTATATCCATATAGTTGGCGTCGATGCCTTCGCTCACCAGCGTGTCGCCGCCAAGATTCTCAATTTCCTTCACTCTCTCCAGTTTTGTGAGTATCAGGTCGGTATAGCTGCTCACTCTCATTCCGCGCCACGCCTCATCGTAGTCGTGGTTTTTGCGTTTCATCAGCTCCAGGCTCTTTTGTGCGTAGCTGTCGTACAGAGCGAGAGCCTCATCGGGGGTGATGTCGGTGCTGTCGGCAAATCCCTTTTCCAGCTGGATTAATCCTATGATTCCATAGTTTATAAGCGCCACAAACTCCTGACGTATTCCTTCGCCCACCATTGATACCTTTTTAATTTCAAGCGAGCGTATGCGCTTTGCCTTTATATACAGCTGGTCTGTGAGCGACGAGGCGCGGAGTATGCGCCACGATGCTCCATAGTCGTGCAGCTTTTTCTTAAACAGTGCGCGACATTCAGCTATCGCCTCCTCAAACTGTCGGTTGGTATGTTCTAACTGTTTGTCTGTCATTTCGCTTTGCGGTTTTTTATTTTGCCTCTTTTTGCTTTTTGTGAATGAACTTCACACGTCCGCAATCCACATCAAACTGTGTCTTGAGCGAGTCCACCAGCACGCGCTTGCGGTTGAGTGACTCAAGTTCTTCTTTGGTGGCAGTCAACTCCTTGCGGTGCTGCTCTACGGTGGCACACATATTTTTATATAAAGCCTCTTCAGCTTGCAGTGTGCTGTCGGTGATACGCAGTTTTTCCTGAGCCTCATTGAGCAGTGAGTCCAAAAATTCCGCTCTTGATGCCTTGCGCCGCTCCACCATCTTTTTCGGATTGTCTCCGCAGCTTGTCAATATCGCTGTTGCCAACAGCATTGTCGCGAATATTCTCATTTGTGTACAGTATTTGTGTGATGCCATTCGTTTTCAGACAATTATTTGTCCGGCAAAGGTACAAAAAAATATTGTAACCTCCAAACAATCTTCAATAAATATGTCAGAAGTGGCTGCTTCCATCGAAACAATGGGTGCACAGTTTGCACTTGGGCAGACCTATTGCTTCCACCAGATCTTCAAGTTTGCTGAACTTCAGCGACTCAAATCCGAAACGGCTGCGCATAATCTCCACCAGCTTTTTGTATTCGGGACTGTCGGTAGTGGCATACTTTTCCAAATTCTTGTTTTCATCGCCTTCCAGTTCCTTTATTATGCGTCGCGTTATAAGTTCAAGGTCGCTTTTCGAGCTTGTGAAGCCTATGAACGGGCAACCGTAGATGAGCGGTGGACATGCTATGCGTATGTGTACCTCTTTGGCTCCGCAGTCATAGAGCATCTTTACATTGTCGCGCAGCTGCGTCCCTCTCACTATCGAGTCGTCGCAGAACAGCACTTTTTTGCCGTCAAGCATAGCTTTGTTGGGTATAAGCTTCATCTTTGCCACCAGGCTGCGCATCTCCTGGTTGCTGGGCGTAAAGCTGCGCGGCCATGTCGGAGTGTATTTAGATATGGCACGGTGATATGGCACCCCCTTGCCCTCGGCATATCCCAGAGCCATTCCCACTCCTGAGTCGGGAATGCCACAGGCACAGTCAATGTCGGTGTCGTGGTCGCCCTTGCCCATCATATAGCCCGATTTGTTGCGCACTTCCTCTACATTTCTGCCCTCATAGTAGGATGTAGGAAATCCATAATACACCCAGAGAAATGAGCATATTTGCATTTCTTTGTTGGGCTTGCGCATTTGCTCTATGCTGTCGGCGCGCATTCTCACTATCTCGCCCGGACCGAGATATGTGTCTATCTCATAGTCGAGGTTGGGGAATGCCGATGTCTCGCTGGTCACTGCGTATGCCCCGTCCTTCTTACCTATAATAATAGGTGTACGTCCCCACTGGTCACGGGCGCAGATTATGCCATCCTCAGTGAGCAGCAGCATTGAACATGAGCCCTTGATGGTCTTAAACACATTTTCAATGCCCTCCACGAAATTCTTGCCTTGTATTATCAGCAGTGCCACAAGCTCAGTTTGATTGGTGCCCGTGCTCTGCTCTCCAAAGTGCATGTTCTTGGCAAGCAGGTCTTTCACTATTTCTTCTGTGTTTGTTATTTTTGCCACCGTCACTATGGCAAAGCGCCCCAGATGTGAGTTGAGTATGATGGGTTGAGGGTCGGTGTCGCTGATTATTCCAATACCGGAATTGCCGCTGAATTTTGGCAATTCACTTTCAAACTTCGTTCGGAAGTATGTGCTCTCCAGATTGTGAATCACTCGCGAGAAGGAGTTCTTCTCTGCATCGTAGGTTGCCATACCTCCACGCTTCGTACCAAGGTGCGAATTGTAATCGGTGCCGTAAAATAAATCGGTGGAACAGCTATGTTTTGATATTGTTCCGAAAAAACCACCCATAAAAATTTATCCTGTTGTATTTGTTTGTTAAAAATATGGGTGCAAAGTTACGAAAAAAAATGAAAAATGAAGCATGAAGCATAAAGAATCATTCCTAATTCCCCTATTTTTTTATTTTTTTTCATTTTTTCTCGTTGAAAGCAACTGCTCTCTAATCTTTGCAGCATTAGTCTTATCTTCGCTGCTTTTCTGCAATGGTAATATTTTCCCAAACGTATCGTTTAGAATCATAAATCAATCGTTTGGAATCGTAAACCAATCGTTTGGAAATCTATTAAAAATTGATTTAAATGCTTACATACTATGAAAAAATTTGTGCAATCCGATTTTTCTTTGTATTTTTGCAAACCAAAATGCGGAATAATGGGTTCCGAAATGCAAAATAAATACAAAATAATAAATACAAATATATAATCGTGAAGCAATATATTGTGAAAGCGCCCGCGGGAGTACGTACTACCATTAATCTGCCGGCATCAAAAAGCATAAGCAACCGTGCGCTCATAATCAGCGCCTTGGCAGGAGACGGCACACCTCCAGGAAATCTCAGCGATTGTGATGACACCGAAGTAGTGATTGACGCATTGAAGAATATGCCGCCGGTGATCGACATCAAGGCTGCCGGCACCGCCATGCGCTTCATGACAGCCTATCTCTCCACCTGTGACGGAGACGAACATATAGTAACAGGCACCGAGCGTATGAAACACCGCCCGATAGGGGTGCTGGTGGATGCGCTACGCTTTCTTGGCGCCGATATAGAGTATGTGGGCGAAGAGGGATTTCCACCGCTTCGCATACGCGGACGGCAGATGGACGGCGGCGAACTCGACATTCAGGGCGATGTGAGCTCGCAATACATCTCGGCGCTGCTCATGGTGGCTCCCGTGATGCGCCAGGGGCTTACGCTCAATCTCAAGGGCGAGGTGATTTCGCGCCCTTATATCGACCTGACTCTCTGTATGATGCGCGAATGGGGTGCAAAAGCTGAGTGGACCGATTCACGTACAATCACCGTTGAACCTTCTCCATATACGGCACGCGACTATGTGATTGAAAACGATTGGAGTGCAGCCAGTTATTGGTATGAAATAATGGCATTGTCACAGGGTGACGACGATGAACTGACCCTCAGCGGACTGATGGACGGGTCAAAGCAGGGTGACTCATCGCTGCGTTATGTGTTCAGCCTGATGGGAGTGAAGACAGTGTTCGGCGAGACTGGCAATATCACCGATGTTAGGCTGAAACGCGTGAGGTCGATGGTGCCGCGTCTGGAGTATGATTTTATCAACTCGCCCGACCTCGCTCAAACTTTCGTGGCAACTTGCTGCGCCATGGGCGTGAAATTCCGCTTCAGCGGGCTTCAGACGCTGAAGATAAAGGAGACCGACCGCATAGAGGCGCTCAAGGCTGAAATGCTTAAACTGGGATTTGTGCTGCACGATGTTGACGGCTGCGAACTTTATTGGGACGGTGAGATGTGTGAGCCTGCCGCCGACAAGTCGATAGATACATACAATGATCACCGCATGGCGCTGGCATTTGCGCCGATGGCGCTGCGACTTGGCGAGATGAGGATAAACAATCCCGAGGTGGTGTCGAAGTCTTACCCCTATTTTTGGGACGACTTACGCTCGGCAGGGTGGACAGTGACGGAGGCATCATGCTGATTCTTCTTGTGTCACTTGTGGTGCTGGGCATTGTGGCGGCGGTGGCAACGAAAATGCTTATGCGTGGCGACGGTGTGGATACAGCAGCTCCCGTTAATGCCGGCAGCGACTGCGGCACCTGCAACGGCGACAACGACAAGTGTGAGCAGACCTGCATGATGGAGGCGGCAGTGAAGCCCGTGGAATATTACGATGACGAGGAGCTGGACCAATATCGTGGACGCCCGTCCGACGACTACACCGATGATGAGGCAGAACAGTTCCGCGACATTCTCTACACCATGCGTCAGGACGAAGTGGCGGGATGGAATCGCAGCCTTATCCTGCGTGGGATAAATTTGCCAAATCAGGTGAAGGACGAGGTGGTGATGCTTATTGGGGAGTGAGGAATGAAGAGTGAAGAATGAAGAGTGAAAAGTGAAGAATGTCAGCAAGATTTTGAAGGGAAGAACGAAAAATTCTTCATTCTTCACTCTTCATTCTTCATTTTAAAAATATAATATGGAACAAATACTTTCCGTTTTCGAATACGATTTTTTTCGCAATGCTGTCCTTGGCTGTCTGCTTGCGAGCATTGTCTGTGGCATTGTGGGCACCTACGTTGTCACCCGACGGCTTGTGTTCATTAGCGGAGGCATCACTCATGCCTCGTTTGGCGGCATAGGACTTGCTGTGTTTCTCGGCAGCAGCCCACTGCTTGGAGCCATGGCGTTTGCCGTGGCGAGCGCGCTTGGAGTGCAGTGGCTGTCGGCAAGGCGCGATGTACGTCAGGACTCCGCCATCGCCATGTTTTGGACTTTTGGCATGAGCGTGGGTATCATCTTCAGCTATCTAACACCTGGCTTTGTCACCGACATGTCATCCTATCTTTTCGGCAGTCTGCTGACTATCGGTACTCCCGACCTTGTGGTGCTTGCCACGCTTGCGGTTACGGCGCTTGCAGTGTTTTCTGTGTTCCGCCGTGTCATCGTTGCCGTGGCGTTCGACAGCCAGTTTGCCCGCACACAGCGGTTGCCCGTCAGCATTATAGAATATGGAATGATGATGCTTATAGCCGTTACGATAGTGGCTGCTCTCCGAATAATGGGTGTTGTTATGGTCATCAGTCTGCTCACCATTCCGCAAATCACCGCCAACCTTTTCACCCATAATTTTTCCACCATGATGCTGCTCAGCATCATAGTGAGCATGGTGTTTTGTCTTGCCGGTTTCTGTCTGAGCTTCTTTCTGAGCGTACCCTCGGGTGCTGCCATCATACTTGTATCGGTGG
>JAGAPI010000287.1 GCA_017623335.1 Prevotella sp. | reverse complement strand
TTTAATAAGAATAAGTATGAGGAACTGAAACAAAAAGGTTTCAGACTGGAGTTTTAAAAACAGAAATTATAACCTAAAAAACATACGATTATGATAGGAAGTATTATTGGTGACATTGTGGGTAGTGTGTATGAGTTTACGCCGCACAACATTAAGACAAAGGAGTTTGAGCTGTTCTCACCCGTTGGCAGTTATACGGATGACAGTATTGGCGCTTGCGGTTATGATGGCAAGACAGAAATGTGGCAAGGAAGAGGTTCGCACAGAGATAGAGAGACTCTTTGATTACGACCTGCAGTTCACCTGCGACGGGATACGTCCCACATACGAATGGGGCGGCACTTGTCAGGACAGTGTTCCACAAGCCATTGTGGCATTCCTCGATGGTGAGGACTTTGAGGATTGCATCCGCAATGCCATCTCCATCGGAGGTGACAGCGACACAATCGGGTGTATCACTGGAAGTATCGCAGAGGCGTATTATGGAATGCCAGACGATATCAGGGATAAGGCTATGGATTATCTCCCTGAGGAGTTTCTTGGCATAATAAAGGAGTTTGAGAATATTTACTGTGGCAAGTAAATATATAAAAAGCGTCAGAATGCCAGTTTTGCCAGACGGTCGCGCAGCAGTTGTTCCATGCTCTTCTTTATGGCAAGTCTGATGGTGCAGGTGTTGTCGTACTACTGACTGATGATGCGAGGCTGCATGTCCTTCACAACTTTCATTGAAGGTGTAATGTCTATAAAAATGAAGAAAACATAAAAAAAATGCTGAAAAGTTTGGCTGTTTGTATCTAATTCGCTACCTTTGCAAAATGAAAGAAAACGGTAAACATATAAGGAACGTGTATTGGACGGTGGAATTTTCACAGTTCTATAACGGGCTGCCAGACAAAGTGAGAGCCAAGTTCGACTATGTTCTGGGGATAGTAAAGATGGAGCGCATAGTATCGACAAAGTTCGTGAAGCACCTGGAGAATACGGAACTGTATGAAATGCGTGTATCCATAGGCAGCAATGAATACCGTACGATAATGTTCACAATGGACAATGACAATGTTATACTTGCAACGGAGATAACCTTGCTTAACGCATTTATGAAAAAGTCGTCCAAGGATTACCAAAAACAAATAAGAATAGCAGAAAATATATTAAACAGAATTAGTCATGAGGAAGATTGATACAAGTAAACTGATTGATGCCGAAACTATGCTGACAGAAAAGTACGGTGCACCAGGCACGGAAAGCCGTTGCGAGTTTGAAGAAAAAGCACGCGCATATTATTATGGTGTGATATTACGCGACCGCAGGAAAGAACTTAAAATGACACAGAAGGAATTGGCGGACAAGACTGGAATGGTGAGAAGTTATATTGCACGTGTGGAGCGTGGAGAGACAGATATGCAGCTTTCAAGTTTCCTGCGTATCGCGAATGCCTTGCGCATAAATTTCACGCCTGTATTTGCGTAACAAAACATTGATAATATGAAAAATCTGCTATTAAGCGCAGCTATCGGCGATATTGCGGGCAGCGCATACGAGGACCGCTCGCACAGGACAAAGGATTATAATGCCGTTAAAATGTTTTCGTCGAAAGCACGTTTTACCGATGATACTGTGCTGACATTTGCCTGTGCAGAGGCATTCATAAAAAAGATTGATATGAGTCTGATATGCCGGAACCGCTGGTGTATAAAGCATTAAGGATGCTGCCGGACTGGATGCAGAGGGTGAATGACGATTTTGATGATTGTTGTCACGCCACAAACGGGAATAGGAAGTAAAGCAAATCATCACGTTTGCCGCGCAAAATCTTAAGAGCCTTGGAAATCTGATGCTCCACGGTCTTTTCTGAAATAGACAGCTCGCAGGCTATCTCACGATAGGTCATGCCGTCGCGCTTGCTCATGAGGAATATCTCACGGCACCGGTCGGGCAGACTCTCTATTGCCGTCCAGAGTTCTGCTTCGTGGAAAGAACGGGCAGTAGCCTCCTCATCGGTGATGGTGTCCTGCAGGTCGGAAGGTGCCACATCGGCGGCAAACGGGTTATGCCTGCGGAAACGGTCTATGCAGGCATTGCGGACAGAAGCGTAAAGAAAAGACTTGGGATTCTCAGGCAGTCCCCGTTCTATGATACGGACAAAACAGTCCTGCACCACATCCTCAGCCTCATCCATATCGTGCAGATAGTGGAGAGCATAAAGACACAGCGGACGGTAGTATTGCCGGAAAACCAAGTCCACGTTATAATGCATCACTCCACACTTCCGCCGTCTCTTGTCACACTGATATTGCCCATGCGGTTTATTCGCATAATTATAGGTATGCTCTCATCGCTTTGAGGATATGACACACTCGCTGCAAACAGCAAGGCATCGCCGTCGACCTTGTGGAACACGAAACCGTCGAGGATTCCGTTTTTATTCATGTTGCTGGTGAGAGCACCCTTGAACGCATTCTTTGTGAATGTCTTTTCCAGGAACACGCTGCCGTCGCTGCGGCTGATGGTCAGGGTCACACTGTTGTCGACATATTTCTGACCATCCTCGTCCTTTACTTTAGGCAGACTGTCGCAAGGAGTGCGGCTGATGTCATAGGTGTATTTTGCGCCCAGCCAGCTGATGGTGTTTGTGTCGCTGTACTTATCCATCTTTATGGGTCCCGACGGCTCGGGGGCCTCATAGTTCTCTACAATAATCACATCGCTCTGCTTCTTCTCACTGCAGCTTGCAAGCGCAAATGCAAGGCTGCCTGCCATCATAAAATACTGTATCTTCATTTATATTTTTTATTGATTGTTTGGGGCATTCCACGCTCCATGTTTATAATTAAGCACAAAGGTACGGAAAAAAATGAAAAATTAAGAATGAAGAATGAAGAATCACTGTGTGTTGCAATGTTTTTTAATGTTTTTTATGCCTATAATTTTGCCAAGCCATTATTTTTATCGTAATTTTGCACCACAATAAACGTATAATTTGTGATGATGAAACATATCCTTTGTGCAATTACAGTTGTGCTGGCATGCTCGGGCTGCGGTGGCGACAAGGCTCCGCAGAAGGAGGTTGCCGTGGCTGTTGACACAGTGCCGATGATGGTGATGCAGATACAGAAATGCTCAAGGCTGTACACTGCCGAGTATAATGTGCGCAAGATAGTGACCCACGACGATGTGATGCGCCTCAAAGGCAACATCATGAACACGCCCGTGAACATAAAGCTGCCGGTTGGCGACCGCAAGATAGCCATTCCCATCAGTGCCAAACTGAAGGCATATATTGATTTCTCGCAGTTCTCTGACAAGAACATTGAGCGCGACGGCGACAAGATAACCATAATATTGCCCGACCCCAAGGTGGCTCTCACAAGCAGCAGTGTGGACCAGGAGAACATCCGTCAGTATGTGGCGCTTACACGCACCCATTTCACCGATGCCGAGATGGCGCAGTATGAGAGTCAGGGGCGCAAGGCTATACTACAGGACATTCCCTCGCTCGGCATCATCGAGATGGCAAAGGAGAACTCAGCACGGGTGCTCGTGCCAATGCTTGTGCAGATGGGATATAAGGAGGAGAACATCACCGTGGCGTTCCGCAAGGAATACACCGTGGGCGACCTTACACGAATATTGGAGAAAGGAACTGCGTTATGATGATTTCAAAACTTAACAAACTCTACTCCGCACTCATTGCCA
>JAGAPI010000286.1 GCA_017623335.1 Prevotella sp. | reverse complement strand
TGCATGAGCATGTTTTGCATTATGAAGTCGGCGCGGTAGAGCGAGTTTGCCATGATTCCGCCAACATGCGCGGCGGCGAGCACCACGGCGTCTGGCTTTTCCTCATCGAAAAATTGCTTTACTGCCGCCTGATTGGTAAGGTCAAGCTCCTTGTGACCGCGTCCCACGAGATTGTTGTAGCCGCGCGCCTTGAGGTTGTTCCAGATGGCGGATCCCACGAGCCCGTGGTGTCCTGCCACAAATATCTTACTGTCTTTGCTTAGCATTGTTTTTTGTATTATTTCACGATACCCTTTTCAAGGAATTCGGCAAGGTTGGTGCGCACTTCCTCGCCGGCGCGCTCCACTGCCACCTTCGCCATGTCGTGTTCCACCATTATCTTAACCAGCTCCTCAAAGCTTGTCTTTGCAGGGTTCCAGCCTAATTTTGCCTTTGCCTTGGTGGGGTCGCCCCAGAGGTTCACCACGTCGGTGGGGCGGTAGAAGTCTTCCGACACCTCTACGAGCACCTTGCCCGTTGCCTTGTCGTAACCCTTCTCGTCGATGCCCTCGCCCTTGAACTCCAGCTCAATGCCGGCATACTTGAATGCTAAGTAGCAGAAGTCGCGCACAGAGTGCTGCTCGCCGGTGGCGATAACGAAGTCCTCGGGAGTCTTGTTCTGCAGTATGAGCCACATGCACTCCACATAGTCCTTGGCATATCCCCAGTCGCGCAGGCTTGAGAGGTTGCCTAAGTACAGTTTCTCCTGCTTGCCCTGTGCTATGCGCGCGGCGGCAAGTGTTATCTTGCGTGTCACGAAAGTCTCGCCACGGCGCTCACTCTCGTGGTTGAACAGGATTCCCGAGCAGCAGAACATGTTGTATGCCTCACGGTACTCCTTGATAATCCAGAATCCGTAGAGCTTTGCCACGGCGTAGGGCGAGTAGGGGTGGAACGGTGTGTTCTCGTTCTGCGGCACTTCCTCCACCTTTCCGTAAAGCTCGGATGTTGAAGCCTGGTAAATGCGGCAGGTGTCTGCCAGACCGCAGGCGCGCACAGCCTCCAGCACGCGCAGCACTCCGGTGGCATCGACGTCGGCAGTAAACTCCGGCGCGTCGAACGACACCTGCACGTGGCTCTGTGCGGCGAGGTTGTAGATTTCTGTCGGACGTACGTCAGCCACAATCTTTATTATGCTCATCGAGTCGCCCATGTCACCATAATGCAGGTGGAAGTGGGGCTGTCCCTCAAGATGTGCGATGCGCTCGCGGTAGTCCACCGACGAGCGGCGTATTATTCCGTGTACGTCGTAACCCTTTTCAAGTAGAAACTCTGCCAGGTAGCTGCCGTCTTGTCCGGTGATACCTGTGATAAGTGCGATGTTTTGTTTTGACATGATATGTATTTTTTGTTTATATTTGGGGAATTAAAGGGAGTTTAATTCTTCCATCTCCTTGTTTCTTTTTTTATTATTCTGAGAATTGTTTTATGCGCTGTTCCTCCGACAGTTTGCATATCAGCAGCGTGTCGTTGTTTTCCGCCACGATATATCCGTCGAGTCCCTGTATTATCACCTTTTTCTCCTGAGTGGTGTGAATCATGCAGTTGGCAGTCTCAAACACCTTGATGTCGTTGCCTATGCAGCTGTTGCCGTAGAGGTCGCGCGGAGTGTTTGCCTGCAGCGAGCCCCATGTGCCCAGGTCGCTCCATCCGAAGTCGGCTGGGCATACGAATATCTCCTCAGCCTTTTCCATCACGGCGTAGTCGATGCTTATGCTCTCGCATTCGGGGAATCTCTCGTCTATCATCTCCTGCTCCTTGTCGGTGCCGTAGTAGGGCAGCATTTTCTCAAACACCTTGTTGATGCTTGGCTGGTAGATGCGGAAGGCGTTCACTATCGTATTGATGTTCCACACGAAGATGCCGGCATTCCAGAAAAACTCCTTCTTCTGAATATATTCCTTGGCGGTGGCAAGGTCGGGCTTTTCGCGGAACTTGTCCACGCGGAACATCTCCTTGTTGCGCAGCGACGGCGATGCAAGGTTTGCCTGAATATATCCGTAGCCGGTCTCAGGGCGGCTGGGCTGTATTCCCACGGTCACTATCGCGTCGGTGCCGTTGGTAAAGTTCAGGCAGTTGGTCATCACGCGCCTGAACTCGGCTTCGTTGAGCACAATGTGGTCGCTTGGCGACACCACTACGTTTGCCTTCGGGTCCTGCGACTTTATCTTCCAGCTTACGTAGGCTATGCACGGCGCGGTGTTTCGGCGGCACGGTTCGCACAGAATGTGGTCGGCAGCAATCTGCGGCAGCTGCTGTCTGACAATGTCCACATACTTCTTATTGGTCACAATCCATACGTTCTCCATGGCACATACGCCGTTGAAGCGGTCTACGGTGAGCTGAAGCAGTGATTTGCCCATACCGAGCACATCGATAAACTGTTTTGGGCACTCTTCGGTGCTCATAGGCCAAAAGCGGCTTCCCACTCCTCCGGCCATTATAACAAGATGGTTATTTGATTTTGCCATATTCTTTGTTGTTTTGTTTATGAATATTATTTTTACTCTATGGTATTATCCAAGTCTCCGACTATATTTATGCGCTGATGTATTGTTTCTATTTCTTCCTTACACCTTTATATATAATATACGACAGCACGATTGCCACTGCCACGAGTATTGCCATGTTAAGCTCGTGGCTGTATTCGCTCACCTTTGCTGCCAGCTCGTCCTCGCTCACCACCGAGTGCAGATAGTAGCCTATGGCTGCCAGCACAGTGTTCCATATTCCCGCGCCCAGGGTGGTGTAGAGCAGAAACTTTGCCATGTTCATGCGCGCCAGTCCTGCGGGTATCGATATGAGCTGGCGCACGGCAGGTATCAGTCTGCCGAAGAATGTCGATGCCGCTCCGTGGCGGTCGAAATACTTCTCGGCGGTCTCAATCTTCTCCTCGCTGAGCAGCAGCATGTGTCCCAGGCGGCTGTTGGCAAAGCGGTAAATGATGGGACGGCCTATGAAGTAGGCGAGGGCATAGTTCACCAGGCTGCCTATGAGCGCTCCCACGGTGGCTGCCACCACCACCAGCACCACGTTCATCTCTCCGCCTGCCGCCTTGTAGGCTGCCGGCGGCACCACCACTTCCGAGGGAAACGGTATGAACGAGCTTTCAATAGCCATGAGAAGTATTATGTACCAGTAATTCAGATTGTCAAGCAGTGTGCTTAATAAGTCTACCATATTTTTGTTTAATTGTTTATTGTTTTTCGTTTGTTTTTGTTTTTTTCTCAAGATAAGCCATGAGGTCTTCGGGTGTCATGGCATCAAGCTCCTCATCGGTGATGTCCTGCAGCTCCTCGCAGTAATACCGTGTAGCCCACATTCCCATCCTTTTGTATCCGTTGTCGAAGAATGCGGCAATCATTCTCGACACCACATACATCTTGTCTTCGGCGCGGTCGATGGCTTCCATGAATACTGGCATCGCCTCTTCCAGCCGGCGCTGCGCCAGCATCACGTATGCCCTGAGCACCAGTTTTTCCGAAATGTCCTCCGTCAGCGTGTCGGCTTTGTCCACCCACTCCAGCGCGTCGATGGCGTCGCCGCGCTCCAGCTCCAGAAACACCAGCTCCTCGCAAGCCTGGAACGCCGCGTCTCTGTCGCTTCCGTTCACAGCCATCTTTGCCAGTTTCACGGCTTTCTCTATCTCGCCTGTTGAGCGGTAGCACACGGCGAGGTTTACGTATGCCAGCATGTCGTCGGGCACCATGGTGATGTATTGTGTAAACAGCTCTATAGCCTGTGCATATTCCTTCTGTTTCATCAGAATGCTGCCTTTCATGTGCAGGTTGTCGGGATTGGCAGGCTTTATGGCGATGGCAAAGTCTATGCTTTTCAGTGCGTTTTCCATGTCTTCGCTGAAATAGTGTGCGCTTGCCAGCGCATACCATGTGCGTGCTGAGAACGGCTTCTTGTCAATCACCTTGTTGAATGCCTCAATACATTTCTTATAGTTCTGCAGTCCGAAGTTAATTCTGCCTATCAGCTCCTGCAGGTCGGCATTGTCAGAGCTGTCGGCATTGTCAATCATTGCCAGCCACTCGTTGGCTCTCTCGAAATAGTTGCTTTCACACCATATATATGCCACGTCGGTGATGTAGTCCTGCATTATTTCGTCCTCAATCTCGTTGATGGTGTCTTTCAGGAAAGCGTCCGCTTTTTCATCTTCGCCGCGGGCTATCATAATCTCCGCTGCAAGATACACTGTCTCGGGGTCGTCCTTGTCGGCGATGCTTGCGGCATATCTCTCAGCCTGCTCTATGTCGCCCGCCTGCAGCGCCTCTTTGGTCTTAAACACCAGTGGCAGCGTGGCTCCCGGTGTCAGGTCCAGGGCGAGGTCAATTGCCTCGTGTGCTTTGTCTACATCGCCGCAGAAGTTGTAGTAGTCGGCAATGTCGGTCAGGTCATCGGCTTCCATGAACGGTGTCTTGCCTTCTGCCAGACACCGTTCATAGTTTTCGAGTTTTTCCTTGAAATCGCTGCTTTCGAAGAAGCTTTCGTCTATTATCATCTTTTTTTTCAGACTTTTTGGTTTTCTTGTTTTTATCCCTTCTTCCAGCTGTCCTTCAGCCCCACGGTCTTGTTGAACACGAGGTGCTGCGCGGTAGAGTCGGGGTCTACGTTGAAGTAGCCTATGCGCTGGAACTGCAGGTAGGTGAGTGTCGGCATGTCCTGCACAAATTTTTCTACATAGCAGTTGTTGAGCACATGCAGCGAGTCGGGATTCATCATCTGCGCCATTGCCTCCTTGGGCGTCATGCCCTCCTTCTGCAGTCGTGCCAGCTCGTCGCGTGGATTCTCCACTTTCCACAGGCGGTCGTACATTCTCACCTCGGCTGGCAGACAGTGGGCGCACGACAGCCAGTGCAGCGTGCCCTTCACCTTGCGGTTGGCTCCCTCCATGCCGCTCTTGCTTGTCGGGTCGTACTCGGCATAGATCTCCTCTATCTCGCCAGCGTCGTTTTTCTTCACACCAGTACACTTGATGATGTATGCGTTCTTCAGGCGCACCTCCTTGTCTATGCTCAGTCGGAAGAACTTCTTAGGCGCATCCTCCATAAAGTCGTCGCGCTCTATCCACAGCTCGCGGCTGAACTCTATCTTGTGTGTGCCTGCGGTCTCGTCCTCAGGATTGTTCACTGCTTCCATCTCCTCAACCTGTCCCTCGGGATAGTTGGTGATGATGAGCTTCACCGGGTTGATGACTGCCGACACTCGGGTGGCTCTCTGGTTGAGGTCCTCGCGCACTGCGCTCTCCAGCAGGCTGAACTCATTGAGCGCGTCGAAGGTGGTGTATCCAATCTTGTCTACAAACTTGCGGATTGACTCAGGTGAGTAGCCGCGGCGGCGGAAGGCGCAGAGGGTAGGCATTCGCGGGTCGTCCCATCCCGACACCATCTTCTCGTTGACCATCAGCAGCAGGTTGCGCTTGCTCATCAGCGTGTAGTTCAGGTTCAGCTTGTTGAACTCATATTGGCGTGAGCGGTGGTCGCCAAGGTCCTCGCCCTTCTTCAGCCAGTCGATGAACAGGTCGTAGAGCGGACGGTGGGGCACAAACTCCAGAGTGCACAGTGAGTGGGTCACACCCTCGAAGTAGTCGCTCTGTCCGTGGGCGAAGTCATACATCGGGTAAGCCTTCCACTTGTCGCCGGTGCGGTGGTGAGGGGTCTTCACTATGCGGTAGATTATAGGGTCGCGGAAGTGCATATTAGGGCTTGCCATGTCAATCTTGGCACGCAGTACCATCGAGCCTTCTTCCAGCTCGCCGCTGTTCATCTTCTCAAACAGCTCCAGATTCTCTTCTATGGGGCGGTCGCGGTATGGACTGTTGGTTCCTGCCTGTGTCGGAGTACCCTTCTGCTCGGCAATCTGCTCTGCTGTCTGCTCGTCTATGTAAGCCTTGCCCTCCTTAATCAGCTCCACGGCAAAGTCCCACAGCTGCTGGAAGTAGTCAGATGCGTAGTATTCGTTTGCCCAGTGGAATCCGAGCCACTTAATGTCCTCCTTTATTGCGTCCACATACTCCATGTCCTCCTTTGTGGGGTTGGTGTCGTCGAAGCGCAGGTTGCAGATGCCGTTGTATTTCTCTGCCATGCCGAAGTCGAGGCAGATGGCTTTTGCATGTCCAATGTGCAGATATCCGTTGGGCTCAGGCGGGAATCGTGTCTGTACCCGTCCGTCGTTTTTGCCCTCGCTGAGATCCTTCACTACAATCTGTTCTATAAAATTCAAGCTTTTCTTTTCTTCGCTTGCCGTGCTTTTAATTTCTTCCATAATTAAAAAACTTTTGTTTTTGTATTGTTTAATTAATGGCTACAAAGGTACAAAAAAAAGTTAAGACCACCAACGTTTTGTCTGTTTATTTTTTATTAACTTACGTTTTTTTGTCATCTCTCAATTTTGTTGTACGCTTTGTAAGCGAAATACGTCTCTAAATCGGCGATTCCGGTCTCTAAATCGCCGATTGGCGCTCGTAAATCGGCGATTTACGGGCATGAATCGCTGATTCATAATTTTGTTTTCGGGGGCACTTGGGGGCACTTGGG
>JAGAPI010000285.1 GCA_017623335.1 Prevotella sp. | reverse complement strand
GTGTATACACCGGGACAGGAAACCGTGTTTAAGAAGGAGACCGTGACGCTCACGGCAATATTCACAAAGAACAAGGTGAACATGGCTGACCGCACAAACGACGTGACCGTGACATGGAATGTGAGAGCAGACAGAATAGACATAACGGGCAGCGGTATATATGTCGCACAGACAAAGTTTGCCGGTGCAGACCACGATGTTATGCTGCGCTACGACAACTCGGTGGTGACCATACCTACATGCGCTGGAGCTACAGTGAAGATTGACGCATTGCCGGCGGCAAACTCAAAGGAAGAAATGGCAACAGGCGACACATACGTATATACTCACTCCAGCGACGTACTGAGAAGCATTACGGTTGTAATGCCTTACAATTGGAACACGCCCGACCGTGTGTATTATACACCGGAGATACCTGTAGGTGCTGATAATCAGATATTCTATACCACACCAGACAATGTAAGGGCTACAAACTGGATACTGGCGTCGTATTTGGATTATCCTAATGACCGTACATTCATCGACCCTGTGACCGAAGATAATACTAAATATTATGTTGGCAAGGCCGTGGTTGTGAACAACAGCGACAGGACGATGGATATGTTTATAACAGGCACGGAGAAAGTCCGCGTGTTTGTGACAAGCCAGAGCAGCAACACAGACTATGCGCTTGTCAAGGCGACGCCTACAGACGGCAGCGAGGCTGTAAGCGTGCAGTCGGGTGCCATGATACATAAACAAGACCCGAAGATTGTTGAGCTTGCACTTGACAAGACAAAGAAGTACCGTCTGCAAGTGATGAGTGTTGAGGGCAATGACGTGGCTGTGGGTGCCGTGAAGTTTATCGGCTCTGCACCCGAGATTACCGAGGGCGATGCCAGCATTACATGGGAATGGATGTCGGGCGAGGCTACGGAGAACGGCGTAAAGGTACCGTCGACCATGTTTACAAAGGCTGCGGCTGTCGTAAGCTCAGCATTGGGAGTGGCTTCTGAGACACGGTTTGGCGAGTCGTTTGTGAAGTTCACACCACTGTCGGGTATTCAGAATGAGAATCGCACAGAGTCAGATAATATCGCATTCGAGATACAGCCTGCAGCGGGAGTGTTCTTCCAGCCACAGAATATCAGTTTCCATTCTGTGCGTCTCGGCACAGGCTCAATACTTTTTGACGTTACCGTGCAGCAGGGCAACGGCGAGGAAGTGACAGTGCTTGAGAAGTTTAAGCCCAACCGCGAGAACGAGTCATCTTACAGCAATGTGTCCATAGACCTCACAGCCTTCCCTGCCGTCATTTCATCTGGCGAGCTGCTCAAGGTACGCATATATGTTTATGATGTTTTTGCCGGCAAATATGTGGGCTTCAATAATATCAAGATCAGCGGAATGTTCAGCGGCACAGCTCCTGATGTTAAGAAATACACATTCAATGCTGTGGCTTCTCCTGCCGATGCGGCAAGGATAAGCTGGACACCTGCAGGCAGCGAGTTTGAGGACGGCACTGAGGTTGAGCTGATTGTAAAACCTGCCTCGGGCTATCTCTTCGAGAACTGGACCGATGCCAACGGCGATGTTGTAAGCACCAAGGAGAACTTTAAATACACGGTGAAGAGCAATACGGAGCTTACGGCAAACTACAAGTCGTATGACGATTATGCCTACATCTTCGACGCTGCACCCTACGATGCTGCCGTGACTACAATCAATGAGCTGAAAGTGGCGCTGGCAAAGGCGAACAGCCGTGAGGACATGACGCAGCGTTACCGCATATTCCTGCACAACGGAGTTTACGACTACGGAACATCAGCAAAGAACGAGGTGAAGGGCAACACATCGCTTATAGGCGAGAGCATGGAGGGAGTACTGATAACAAACTGCCCGTCGACAACGGTGACAAATTATCAGGACCAGACACCTACGCTCTTCATCGACCAGAATCAGAACGATGTCTACATGCAGGATCTCACCGTGCGTCAGGCACGTGACTGGGAGATTAAGAAATCTCGTGGACAGGCACTCGCCATCCGCCAGCGCGGAAAGCGTGCCGTTTACAAGAACGTGATGCTACAGGGAATACAGGACACATATTATCTGAACAAGGCTGATGGCTCGGCTTATTTCGAGACTTCTACCATTGCCGGACAGACCGACTACGTGTATGGCGACGGCACAGCGTGGTTTGAGCAGTGTACTATGTACAACACAGGCGCAGGCTATATAACCGCACTGAACACTCAGCCAGGATATTACGGTATGGTGTTCAACAACTGCACAGTGGAGGGCGATGCTGCAGCTGCGGGCAAATTCTATCTCGGTCGTCCGTGGAATGACTCTCCGCATGCCACTTATCTGAACACCATGTTCAAACAGCTCCCCAAAGAAGAGGGCTGGGGCAAGATGACTACCAACCTTGTACTCCGTCTGCATGAATATGGCTCTATGGATGCCAACGGCAACAAGCTCGACCTTTCAAAGCGCTCGCTGTCAAACTGCAGTCCAGCCAACGGCTCCGACGAACCTGTGATAACAGCAGAGAAAGCTGCCGAATACACATTGGAGAAAGTATTGGGGGCTGACTGGTCACCACAGGCACGTACGGCACAGTTTGCAGCACCAGCCGCATCACTCAGCGGCACTACCCTTTCGTGGCAGCCGGTTGCGGGAGCCATAGGATATGCCATAGTGAAAGACGGCAGCGTGGTGGCATTCACCACAGATGCGTCATACGACACTGCAAATACAGGCGCAGGTCAATATAGCATCCGTGTAGCCAATGAATGCGGCGGTCTGGGTGCTCCTTCACAGACTGTGACAGGCATCAACGACATTGAAGCCGAAAAAGCCGACACACCTATATATAATATACAGGGCATACGAGTAGACAAATCGTATAAGGGTGTGGTGATACAGAACGGCAAAAAGAGAATTGTGAAATAGACTTATTTTGCAATTTCTGAGGTACGAAAATACACAGTACCATTTCTCAAAAAAATTATCCGGATGATTTACCCAAATTATCCGGATAATTTTTTCAGATTATCACGATAATTTTTTTTGAATCCTGCAGAAGAAATGCCGAAAACTCCGCATCGGCTATCTTTATCGGCTTGCACAACTAAAAAATCCATAAAAACCTTTTAATAATTGAAAAAAAAATAGTAACTTTGCAGCGCATTTGCAAAAACGTAATTATAATTATAAATTTTTATGGATTTTATTTTGTTTATCACCGTTATTCTGACGGCTGCAGTATTGGTGGTTGGCGCATACGTTGTTGCCAAGCTCATCGGTCCGCGTACGTACAATCCGGTGAAGGGACAGCCTTTTGAGTGTGGTATTCCCACACGCGACAGCGCATGGATGCCTGTCAGCGTGGGTTATTACCTCTTTGCTATCCTTTTCCTGATGTTCGACATCGAGACCGTGTTTCTCTACCCCTGGGCTGTGGTTGTGAAGGATTTCGGAGCTATGGCACTCTGTAGCATCGGATTCTTCCTGTTGGTATTGGTATTTGGCCTTGCTTACGCATGGCGGAAAGGAGCGTTGGAATGGAAGTAAAGAAACCAGTTATCAAGAGCATTCCTTACGCTGAGTTTAAGGACAACG
>JAGAPI010000284.1 GCA_017623335.1 Prevotella sp. | reverse complement strand
CTCATCTCCTTGTTTTCCAGCTCTTCCTGATAAAGGTCGGCAAACTCCTCTGTTTTCAGCTCACGCACCGCCTGATTCAGAATCTTTGTGTATGTCTCATAACCAAGGTCGCTGATGAATCCGCTCTGTTCGGCACCGAGCAGGTTGCCTGCGCCGCGTATATCGAGGTCCTGCATGGCAATGTTTATGCCGCTGCCAAGGTCGCTGAAGTTCTCAAGAGCCTCCAGCCTTCTACGTGCTTCGGGATTGAGGTCGGCAAGCGGTGGCGCCAGCAGATAGCAGAATGCCTTGCGGTTGCCGCGTCCCACTCTGCCTCGCATCTGGTGCAGGTCGGAGAGTCCGAAGTTCTGTGCCGAGTTGATGATGATGGTGTTGGCGTTGGGGATGTCAATGCCGTTCTCCACGATGGTGGTAGACAGCAGCACGTCGTAGTCGTGGTTGGAGAAGTCGAGGATGATGTTTTCCAGTTCCTCGGGCTTCATCTGTCCGTGACCAATCGCCACCCTTGCGTCGGGCACATATTTGTTTATCATCTCCTTGATGGCTATAAGGTTGTTTATCCTGTTGTTTACGAAATACACCTGTCCGTTGCGGCTCATCTCGAAGTTGATGGCATCGGCGATGATGTCGGGAGTAAACAGGTGAATCTCTGTCTGCACGGGATAGCGGTTGGGTGGCGGAGTCTGAATGGTGCTCATGTCACGTGCCCCGAGCAGCGAGAATTGCAGTGTGCGAGGTATCGGTGTTGCCGACATGGTGAGTGTGTCCACATTGGTCTTCATCTGACGCAGCTTCTCCTTTGTACCCACTCCAAACTTCTGCTCCTCGTCGATAATCAGCAGACCGAGGTCCTTGAACTTCACTGACTTTCCCACAAGCTTTTGTGTGCCTATGAGTATGTCCACTTTTCCTTCTGCAAGGTCGGCAAGCACCTGCTTTGTCTGTTTTGCCGAGCGCGCTCTTGTGAGATATTCCACTCTCACAGGCATGTCCTTCATTCGTTTCATGAAAGTGCGGTAGTGCTGATAAGCCAACACCGTTGTAGGTACAAGCACAGCAACCTGCTTTGAGTCGGTAGCTGCCTTGAATGCGGCACGCACAGCCACCTCGGTCTTGCCGTAGCCCACATCGCCGCACACCAGGCGATCCATAGGACGCGCCTTCTCCATGTCAGCCTTCACGTCGTTGGTGGCTTTCAGCTGGTCGGGCGTGTCCTCGTAGAGGAAGCTCGCCTCAAGTGCATGCTGCAGATAAGTGTCGGCACTGAAAGCGAATCCACGCTCCTGACGGCGCTTGGCATAAAGCTTTATAAGGTCGCGTGCCATGTCCTTCAGTTTGGTCTTGGTGCGTTCCTTCAAGCGTTCCCACTGTCCTGTGCCGAGGGTGCTCAGGCGCGGAGGCTCGCCGTTGTCGGCAGCCTTGTATTTCGACACCTTATATAAAGAATGTATCGACACATAGATGGAGTCGCCGCGGTTGTAGATAATTTTTATCATCTCCTGATAGCTGTCGCCCTGCGGCATTCGCACCAGTCCGCCGAATTTGCCGACACCGTGGTCGGAGTGTACCACAAAGTCGCCAACCTCAAACTGCTGGATTTCCTTCAATGTCAGCGCCACCTTACCGCCACGGGCACGGTCGCTCTTTAGGTTATACTTATGGAAACGGTCGAATATCTGATGGTCGGTGAAGATGCAGAGCTTCAGCTGATTGTCGGTAAAGCCCTCGTGCAGTGTCTTGTCCACGGGAATGAATTCCTGTGTCGGGTCGTGCTTGCCGTCGGGTGTGAGAATCTCTTTCAGTCGCTCGTTCTGCTTCTGGCTGTCAGCGAGGATATACACCTCATAGCCGCGCAAGTGAAAATCCTCAACCGATGATTTCAGCAGCTCGAAGTTCTTGTGGAGCACGGGCTGCGGAGTAGTGTCGAATGTTATTGTGGCATTAGGCGTCCCCGTCGGGCGGTGCCCCATCTCAACGGTCTTGAAACGCTGTATGTCGCTCATAAACGTACCTCCACTGATGAGCTGTATCTCGGTGCGCATCTCGTTGAGTATGCGCTTCTGTTCCATCTCCGTGGCTCCCTCGGTACGCTCGATTATTGCCTGTTGGAGGAATCCCTCCTGATAGGTCTTTTCTATTATGTCGCGCACAAAGGTAAAGTTCCGTGCCACAAGTATTGCATTGTCATTGAGAAATGCCAGAAGCGGAATGCGCTCCTCTGTCATCTGAGCCAGCTCCGGCACAATGTCCACCATGTCGCGCTTGTCACGGCTCAGCTGGCTCTCCACCTCAAAGGTGCGGATGGAGTCAATATCGTCGCCGAAGAAGTCGATGCGGTAAGGATATTCACAGCTGTAGGAATAGACGTCAAGAATGGAACCGCGGCGTGCAAACTGCCCGGGCTCATAAACGTAGTCAACCTCACGGAACCCAAACTCCCTGAGTGTCTTCACTATTCCGCCCACATCCACCGTCTCGTCCTTGTGAAGGGTAAGCGTGCGGTCGTCGAGTTTCTTTTTCGACACAACAAGCTCAGCCACAGCCTCAGGGTGGGTGACGATGTAAAGCTGTTGTCCCTTGCCGCGCTGATGCTCGTTAACTCTTGTGAGCACCTCGGTGCGCAATATCTCGTTTGCGGCATCACGCTGCCCGTACTTCACCGCCCTGCGGTAGGACGATGGGAAGAACAGCACATTGTCGCTGCCGAGCATCTGGGTGAGGTCGTGATAAAAGTAGCCTGCATCGTCGGCATCATTAAGTATAAATACCATGGGAGTGT
>JAGAPI010000283.1 GCA_017623335.1 Prevotella sp. | reverse complement strand
CATGGACTGAGATACGCCACAGCGAGAAGAAAAACGTGACGCTCACCAAGTTTGCATCGGCTCAGCTGCCCGTGCGCCGCGGCAACGTGTGGATTTCTCATCTCTACGGCTCGTGGGCAAACGAGGGAAGAGTGAGTCAGGAACCGCTCACTCCCGACATGAAGGTGATAAAGAACCGAGACGGCGCGCGCAACTCGCACACCGACCACGCCGAGGTGATGCTCTCGCTCGACGGACAGCCGCAGGAGAACAGTGGGCGCACCATTGCAGCCGCCCTGTGCTACAGCGGCAACTACTGTCTGCGTGTGGAGACTCACGATGATGACTATCACCACTTCTTTGCCGGCATCGACGAGAACAATTCAGCCTACAGCCTTAAGAGCGGCGAGACATTTGCCACTCCGCACCTTGCGCTAACTTTCAGCCCCGAGGGACTGAGCGGAGCAAGTCGCAACATCCACCGCTGGGGACGCCTCACTCACCTTGCCAACGGCAACAAGGAGCGCAAGATTCTGCTCAACTCGTGGGAGGGCGTTTACTTCGACATCAACCAGAAGGGCATGGACCAGATGATGGCTGACATTGCATCCATGGGCGGCGAGCTGTTTGTGATGGACGACGGATGGTTTGGAGTGAAATACCCGCGGCTCACCGACAACTCTTCACTCGGCGACTGGCAGGTGGACACCCGTAAGCTGCCCGAGGGCATTGAGGGTCTCATCCGCGACGCCAAGAAGAACGGGGTAAAGTTCGGCATCTGGATTGAGCCGGAAATGACCAACTCCACCAGCGAGCTGTATGAGAAGCATCCCGACTGGGTGTTGAAGCCAGCCAACCGTGACGCAGTGCTCGGACGCGGCGGCACTCAGTTGGTGCTCGACATGGCTAATCCCAAGGTGCAGGATTTCTGTTTCGGCGTGGTTGACGAGCTGATGACAAAATATCCCGAAATCGACTACATAAAGTGGGATGCCAACATGCCTATAATGAATCACGGCTCGCAGTATCTGCCAGCCGACAGGCAGAGCCACCTTTACATAGAATATCACCGTGGATTTGAAAAGGTGTGCCAGCGCATCCGCGCAAAGTATCCCGAGCTGACAATACAGGCATGCGCCAGCGGTGGCGGACGTGCCAACTGGGGCGTGCTGCCTTATTTCGACGAGTTCTGGGTGAGCGACAACACTGATGCCCTCCAGCGCATATACATGCAGTGGGGCACAAGCTACTTCTTCCCTGCCATAGCCATGGCAAGCCACATCTCGGCTGCGCCCAACCATCAGACTTTCCGCGTGGTACCGCTGAAATACCGCATCGATGTGGCAATGAGCGGACGTCTCGGCATGGAGATTCAGCCAAAGAACATGACCGATGAGGAGAAGACCCTCTGCCGCAACGCCATAAGCGAATACAAGCAGATTCGCCCCATCGTACAGTTCGGCAACATCTACCGTCTGCAGTCGCCCTACGACAACAAGGGTGTTGCATCGCTCATGTATGTCACCGACAAGAAGGACGATGCCGTGTTCTACTGGTGGAAGACCGAGACTTTCTGCAACCAGCACCTGCCGCGCATCAAGATGGCTGGTCTCGCCCCCAACAAGACTTACACCATCCACGAGCTCAACCGCATCGACAACACTCCGCTCGCCTTCGAGGGCAAGCAATTCAGCGGCGCATACCTCATGAACGACGGTCTTGAGATTCCCTACGAGCACAACGTGGATTACCACAAGCGCACAGCATGGGCAAGCCGCGTGCTGAGAGTAACCGCCAAGTGATATTTAATATTTCTCCTACTATATACTACACCCACGGTACGGGCAGCCCGTACCGTGGGTATTTTTATTCAGGACAAGTTACTTTCGCTCGGCAAAAAAAATATTAAAAATTCTTTTTATATTT
>JAGAPI010000282.1 GCA_017623335.1 Prevotella sp. | reverse complement strand
TGAGGACAGCGTCCCTTGCTGTGCATTTCCTTGCCGCAGCGTCCGCAGCGGTAGGGAGTGGCACTGAAGTTGAAGTATTTCCAAAGGGAAAAAACGGTGTAGGCTGCAAGCAGCGGATAGCCTATATAATATAAGGTAGTGATGCTAAACACCACATAATCTACTGCGCATACGGCAGCAAGGGCAAACATATAGAGTGAAGCATCAATTACCGGAAGGCGTTTATACACTTCATCGAATACGGCGATAATCATAATAATTATTATCCAAACCGATGAAATGAATAGCGCCAGATGGGTTGGAAGGTCGAAGGGGTTGAGCGAAGGATGATAGTAGAAGTGTCGCCACGATTCGCTGTCGAACAGCTGAATGGAACTGTAGAACGTAGCCGATGCAGAAACGAGTAGGGCAAGCAGGGTGGGGTAGATGGTGTTGATATCGTAGAAGTGTACGATATGCACATGTCGTATTACGAGTTTGCGCAGGCCGTATGCGGCGGCCACCACTACCACTAAGGCGAGGAAAATGAGCAGGTGGGTGTCGCTGAAGATGTCGATGAACTGGGATATCGGGTCGTCGGGACATACCTGTTCGAGAAGGACAGTCTCATGCGTCCAGCCCATAGTAAACTGGTCACGTGCAATCTTTACCCACACACTGTCAATGCTGTCACCCTGCACAGTCATAATGTCGGCAACCACCACACGCTCTTTTTTGTAGAAGGTGACACTGTCAGTGACTGGTTCCTTGGGCGACTGGCTTTGCAGCGTTAGCGAGTCTGCCTTGACGATGAAGTTGTAGCTCGGTGCATAGTGGCTTGTCGACTGGAACGATATTGTATCGCTGTCGCTCTCGGCTATGTTCCATGCGTCGCTTGTGCTGCGATGTGGATGATAGCATGAACTGAGAGTGAGTAGGATTGCCCAAAAGGCTAATGGGACTAATTGTAGCTTATTGTTTGTCATATAGCAGATTCATTTGGCAGTGGGTGCAGTCGAACTGTAGACGGAATGTCTTTCCGTCGCCGAGACGCAATCGTAACGGTTCATGCCATTCGGGACGCTTTCCTCCATTTTTCACGCAGAAGCCAAGAGCGTGGCGCAGGCAATATCGGCACTGCATTAGGGGAGTATTGGCTGTTGGGAGCTCTGTATTCAGAGTAGAGCGTTCTGTGTTCAGAGTGGGGCGTTCTGTGTTCAGAGTGGAGTGTTCAATTGGTGTGTCGGCAATGGCTTTTTCAAGCTGTGCCGTAAGCTCACGGCGTATCTGAGCCAAAATGCTTGATGGCACAAAATACGGGAAGGAATTGTCCATCAGTATTTTGTTGCAACTGAATATGGTGCTTCCAAGTTTTGTGAGCTGGCGCACAATGTTGTTGTGCTGTGGGGTCTCTGCCGTCTGCATGTCAAAAGGAACAGTTACGGTACACCATTCTTCATTATCGTTCGCGGCTGACATATCTTTTATTTTTGCCGACAATATCAGTTGTCCGTTGTCTGCAGCTAACTTCATTATTACAGGTATTGTGCGCTTTGCACTGTTGGCGCGCATTATCTCTTTCTCAAACGTCATGTCACTGTTGCGGTAGAGCATGGTGCCAGGCTTCAGGCTTTTAGGCATTTTTAATGGAAAGAGCCTGTTACCCTCCACTTTATTTACTCGGAAGCCTTCAAGATTGCCTGTGGCGTTTATGAAACACAGTCCGTCACCATTGGCGAATGTTGCAGTGCCGGCCACGTTGAACGAGCAGTTGCTATGTCCCGCATTTCTAATCTCTTTCACTTTCCCCACATGTTCGCCTATTGCCTTCGGGGTTTGGGGCGACGAGATGTTTGCCACGCGTCCGTTGGCAAAGTAAGTGGTGTAGCCGCGGTTGAATGTCTTAGCCAGTGACGGTTCAAACTGATAGTTGACTGTGCCAATGGCAGTGCGACAGTATTTGCCGGGATTTTTCTTTATTATGTCGTTGAGCCTGAGGCTATAGGCTGCCACTACGTTCTTCACGTATGCCACATCCTTCAGTCTGCCCTCTATCTTGAATGACACGGCTCCAGCCTCAATCAGCCGTTCAAGGTTATCAATTTGACACATATCTTTAAGCGACAAGAGATAGCGGTCTTTTATGAGCACGTTATCGTCGGCATCAAGCAGTGAGAACTTCATGCGGCACACCTGAGCACATTCTCCGCGATTGGCAGAGCGGCCGAAGCACCGCTCACTGGCATAACAAAGTCCGCTGTAGCTCACGCACAGGGCACCATGTACAAATACCTCAAGCTCAGTGTCGGGACATTTGTGGTGTATATCGGCAATCTCATCTATTGACAGTTCGCGGGCAAGCACAACCCGGCTGCAGCCGATGCTGTGAAGAGCCTTAACCTTATCGGCTGTACGGTTATCGGTCTGTGTGCTGGCGTGTGCCTCTGGCGAGGACAGTCCTTTTTGGGTACGTTCGTTCACTATTCTGAAGAACATGGCAAGCACGGTCATGTCCTGAAACAGAATGGCATCCACATCTATGTCGCAAAGATTCCGCAGAAGCTGTTCAACTTCCGTCTTCTCATTGTCGCGTATAAGAGTGTTGACAGTTACATATACCTTGGCACGGTATTTGTGGGCAAAGTCGCAGAGCGTGGCAATGTCGCCGATGCTGTTGCCGGCAGAAGCTCTTGCGCCAAAACGCTGTGCGCCGATGTACACAGCATCGGCACCGTGGGTGATAGCGGCAATTCCTGTTTCAAGATTTTTTGCCGGGGCAAGAAGTTCGAGTTTCTGCATCAGTGAATTTCGTTTATGTCGAAAGGAGTCTCCTGATAAACACAATAGTTGAGCCAGTTGGTGTAGAACAGGTTGGCGTGGGCACGCCATGTCACTATCGGCGGGTTGTCGGGATTATTGTCTTTGTAATAGTTCTTGGGAAGTTCCACATCATCGCGGATGTAGCGGTCACGCTGATACTCGTTGTTGAGAGTGTCGGCGGTGTACTCCAAATGTCCGGTGACATAGAACTCACGTCCGCCTCGTGACATTACTATTCCCACTCCGCTGTCCTCAGACTCGGCAATGAGCTGCAATTCGGGATTTGCCACAATATCTTCACGGCGTATCTCTGTGTGACGGCTGTGAGGCATCATAAATTTGTCGTCAAATCCGCGGAATATTGGCAGTTTGGGCTGCAATGCCACCTGCGGGAATATTCCAAACATTTTTTTCGGCAGTTTGTATTTGGGAATGCCGTAGTGGCAGTAAAGTCCAGCCTGCGCCGCCCAGCATATATATAATGTAGAGGTGACATGGGTACGTGCCCAGCGGAAAATGTTGCTCACCTCGTCCCAATAGGTCACGTCCTCGTATTCAAAAGTCTCAACCGGTGCGCCGGTGATAATCATTCCGTCGAATTTCTCGTCCTTCATGTCGTCGAAAGCACGGTAGAACATCATCATGTGCTCAATAGGGGTGTTTTTGGGCACGTGGCTGCGCAGCTTCATGAAATGTACGTCGAGCTGCAGCGCACTGTTGGACAGCACGCGTATGAGGTCGGTCTCAGTTGTTATCTTGATGGGCATGAGATTTAGAATGACAATCTTCAGCGGACGGATGTCCTGACGGTGAGCACGCTCATCGTCCATCACGAAGATATTCTCATTTTTCAGCAAATCAATTGCCGGTAGCCCGTGTTGCAATCTTAAAGGCATGAATAAATATTGAATTTGTGCATTAATACAATGTGTTAAATCATCTCGACCTTCACTACAGCCACCGAAACATTGTCGCCGCCTCCCGCGGCGTATGCCGCCTCAATCAAGGCATTGGCTGTACCGTTGGTGGCAAGTTCCACTTCAATGTCCTTGTCGCTTATCATATCATTGAGTCCATCGGAGCAGAGCAGGTAAGTGTCGCCTTCCTCTACAGGCTCCCTGAATTCGAAGATGTCAAGATAGCTTGTCTGGCAGCCGCCACCTATACAGTTGATTATAATGTTTGACGGTTCATCCTTGCCGTAAGCATTGCGCAGCGAATGATCTGTTGACACTTGTGTCAGCTCGCCGTTGCGCAGACGGTAAAGCCTGCTGTCGCCGCAGTTCATCCAAAAGAACTTGCCGTCGTAGTGTATGAATCCCACAAGTGTTGTTCCCATAAGACTCATTTCCGGATTTATCCTGCCTTTGGTGTCGATGGTAAGGTTGATGTTGTCAAACCATTTCATCATTATTTCCGTAAATTCAGCTATTGTCATGCCTTTTGGCAGGTCGTTAACAAAATACTGCAGGCTGTGCAGCGTGTCGCTGCTTGCCACTTCGCCTGCATAATGTCCTCCCATACCGTCGGCAAGTGCAATGATTGTGGTTGTGTTGTTGCTGTCATCTATGATAGTGCTTTCAATCTCATCGTCACGCAGAAACTTGTCGTTGACAAGAATCATATCCTCGTTGTTTTTTCTTACGCAGCCCATTTGACTGGAAGCGGTTATTAAAAAGACACTCATAAGATTATTTAATTTTAAATTATGGTTGCTATTATCAATTTTATTTTATATTTACCTGCAAATTCACATTGGCTATGGTTATAATATCACCATTCTTGATTTTTGTTGGTACATCGGGCGTTAACTTTACATTGTTCAGTCTTGTGCCGTTGCTTGAATGTTTATCGGTGATGTTCCAGCCTGATGAATATTGGTAGTTGAGCTGGGCATGTACTCCGGAAACGTAGGCAAACTGTCTGAGAATGTCGTGATATGGTCCCTGCCGTCTTCCGATTACAGCACCGTTGATAGCCACAAGCCTGATATTGAGTTTCAGGTTGATAAGCGTCATTGTAGGTATTCCTATTGTCGGTTGTGACGGTGTGTTCTGTTGCCCGGTGATTGTCGGCACTCTTTGTATAGGGACTCCGGTAGCTGTGGCATTAAGCATGCTGTTTACCTGTGTAGCACCTGTAATTGAAGACATTACCGACTGTGCCCCGTTTTGAATACGGTCGGCACTTACCATCAGACCGCCACATTGTGTGCAGCGGCGTCCTGTGCCTACTCGCCCGCAGTTGCTGCAGTACAGCAATGCTTGTCCGCATTGGTCACAAAAGTGCGAGCCTTCGTCTATCTCTTCTCTACATGTAGGACAAATTATCATCGTTCTTGTACTTTTTTATCTTATATGTTATTTCTTAGTGCAGATGGTTATTCCTCAATATCCTGCGGAAGTATTAGCTGATACGTTTCCTTTGTTATGTGTTCAGGTGACATTGAGGCCACTCGCATTGAGAGTTGCTGGATAGTTGAGTCGAGCATGTTGCGCATTTCGCGTGCGTTTCCGAAATTCTCGTTCTTGTTGAGCACCTTGCGCATAATGATTGTCGACAGCCGCATTTCCGCTTCCGGCGACAGTATGTACTGCTCTTTTGCGGCCATGCTCTTGAAAATCTCCAGCAGCTCTGTTTCTGTGTAGTCGTCAATGTGCATTTTATGGGTAAAACGGCTGGTCAGTCCTGGGTTAACATTAAGGAATTGCTCCATCTTATCCTTATAGCCGGCTGCAATAACCACAAACTTGCCCCGGTCGTCTTCCATACGCTTCATAAGAGTGTCAATGGCCTCCTTGCCATACTGGTCGTTTTCGGAACATAGTGTATATGCCTCATCAATAAACAGTATGCCGCCCATTGCTCTGTCGCACATATTATTGACAATCTTCGGGGTCTCACCCATATATTTCCCCACAAGCGTGGCACGGCTTGCCTCAACAATCCGGTTTGTCGGCAAGATGCCGATGCTGAGAAGCACATCGCCCATCATTCTTGAAATAGTGGTCTTTCCTGTGCCGGGATTGCCGGTGAGGATGAAGTTCATGCTCATCTGCTGTATTCCGCCAACTCCCTTTTCGGCACGCTGCTTCATAAACATGCTCTGAACGGCAAGGCGGCGTATCATGTCTTTTACACTTGCCATGCCGATATATTGATTCATCTCATTCAGAATCTCACCCAAAGGTCGTGCTTGAGAGTCCTGTTGCAGCGGCAGGTCATCGACGGTGATGCGGTACATGTCGCTTTCGTTGAATGTAGGATTGTCGATAAGCCCCACAAGCCTCTGGCTCTGGCTCTCGATTGTCTCGTCGAAAATCCGTCGTGCCTCGCGTGCATTGCCGAAGTTTTTATCCTTGCGCAGGCATAGTTGCTGGAAGAACCTGTCGATAGCTTGTGTTGCATCCTCGTCGATGGTGAAATTCTTTCTTTTTACAAGGTTGCAGAATATCTGAGTCAGCTCGGCGGCTGTGTAATCTTCAAAATGAATGGTTTGTGTAAACCGGCTTTTCAGTCCTGGGTTGCTGTCGATGAAGTCATGCATCTTGTCAGTATATCCCGCTACGATACAGATAAATTTTCCCCGATCGTCCTCCAGACGTTTCAGCAAGGTGTCGATGGCTTCTGCGCCAAACGAGTCATTGCTGTTGTTCTTCAGTGTATATGCCTCATCGATGAAGAGTACTCCGCCGAGAGCACTGTCGATAAGCTGGTTTGTCTTGATGGCTGTCTGCCCCGAATATCCAGCCACAAACTTGCTGCGGTCGGCTTCAATGAGCTGTCCGCGTCCCAGCACTCCAAGAGTGCGGAACACATCGGCCATGATGCGTGCCACTGTGGTCTTGCCTGTTCCCGGATTGCCGGTAAATACATAATGCTTGCCCTGGAAAATGTTTTTCTCACCGCGTTTTATCTGCAGGTTGATGTAAGAAGCCAGGTTGGTTATTTCCTGTTTTACGGTTGCCAGTCCCACCATACCGTCGAATTTCCTGAGACACTGGTTGAAGTCAATGCTCTTTGGGGCTTCGTATGGTATGTCAGATTCCTCAATCATCATCAGCTGGTCATTGGTAATGGTGCTCATTCCGCTTTTCTCCAACCGCTGTGCCTGACGCTTGCAGATGCTGTCGAAAAGATGTCTCATTGTCCGTCCGTTGGCAAAGTCCTTGTCGCGGCTGGCATACATCTCACCAATCATTTTCTTTGTCAACATCTCGGCATCGCTGCTGAAATGATATTTTTTCTGATTCGCAAATGTAAGCATTATATCATACAGCTCATCAGGGTTGTAGTCATCGATGTTAAGGAAATAAGTGAAACGGCTGCGGAATCCCGGGTTTATGCGGAACAGATTGTCCATTTCCTGTCGGTAGCCAGCAGCAATGACCACAAATTTGCCGCGGTCGTCCTCCATGCGTTTCATCAGTTTTTCCAGAGCCTGCGTTCCTTGTTGGTCATGGTTTCCGTCATTGCTGAGTGGAGCCAGTGTGTATGCCTCGTCAACAAAAAGAATTCCCCCGATGGCTTTGTCGCACAGACGGTCAACTTGTTTAGGAGTCTCCCCCTGATACTGACTTACCATTTGCGCCCGGTCAACTTCAACCACATGTCCGCTGTCGAGATAGCCTATTGATGACAGAATCTCACCTAATTCGCGTGCTATCGTTGTCTTGCCTGTGCCCGGGTTTCCTGTGAGCACAATGTGCAGGTCCATTTTTTCCTGCTCGCCAAGTCCACGGGTGGCTCGCTCCTGTGCATTCCTCACCGCGTATGCAATTTCCTTCACAGCCTCTTTCACCTCCTTCATTCCAATCAGTGTGTCAAGCTCTTTGCATATTTCTTCAAGGGTACGCTCTTTGGGTACGTATCCTTTTATGTCGTCGGCAATCACATCGTGTACGTCAATGCCACGGCTGATGAACCCTGTGAAAATATCTTCAGCTGCATTTACAGCCTCGTGAGCATAGCCAAAACCCTCGTCTTTGGTCTTTATGCGGTATTTGAAATAACGCAACAGCTTGTCATCTGCCTCAGTGGTGAAATTGGTTATGCCATATTTTGTGCGCAGCAGCCGCTTGCAGATGTCGAAAAGTTCTTTAGGGCTTGGTGTAGGCAGTGTAAACCTGTATTTGAAGCGGTTGGCAATGGCGGGGTTGTTGGCGATAAATTCGTCGAGTCCCCGTGTAAGCCCTGAGATTATAACTATAGGGTCATCGTTCCAGTGATCCATCTCTACAAACAGTTTGTCGAGCGGATTGACTTGATTGCTGTATTTGTCGGGCAGCAGTTTTTGTACGTTGTCGAAAAATAATATTCCACCTTTAGCCTTTTTTATGTTTTCGTCCCACTTGTCCACAAACCGTTGATAGTCTACGGCATCCACAAGTGTAAGCTTTGGCTTCTTTATAATGTTGTTTTGTGCAAAATAGTCGCGAAAGATTTCAGCCAATATGGTTTTGCCTGTGCCGGTTTCACCCATGATGATGGCGTTGATGCTCAGGCGTATGTTGGGAATATCGCTTCGGGAATGGAGATAGGCGTATGTGTTCACCACAGTCTGCAGCTGTTGTTTCACCTCGTCCAGTCCGACCAGCCGTTCAAGCACATTGCTCGCTGTAATGGGTTGTCCGCACCATTTGCAGAATTTGGCTATTTCCCTATTCTCTTTTTTGCACGATTCACATTTCATATAGTAGAATATATTAATTTTCTATTTTATTTCCTTTATGTTTTTGTTGTATTGCTCCAACTGCTTCTCCACCTTGCTGGGTTGTGGCTTCAGGAAATCAAGGTTGGGGTTCTTTATGTTGAGCAGGTTTGGCGAGAACAACACCATCTCTGCCACGAGCAGGCTTACCATGATGCTCCAGAGCACATAATGTACCAGGCTTTCGCCGGCATTTGAGCGTATTTGTGTCTGCACATCGTCGAGCACTCCAAAGTTTGAGCCTTTGAATTTAAATGCGCGTGTCTTGAATGTGTAGTAAAGAGGTTCAAGCATCTGAGACTTTATGTCTTGGTCGAGCACTTCGTTTATTAATTGTGTGTTTATTCGGTTTTCCGATCTGAAGTCAGTGTAGTAGCACAGTGCCATATATCCTGCGGTGATAACCAATATCACTGGTGTAAGCATTGACGGGAAATGGAAGTATGTGTATGTCATCAGCCAAATGGGAATTGCCGATGACAGTGCGCCCAAGATGGCCCAAAAGCATGAAATGATGAATCCGAATCCGCGGAAGTACGCTCTTGCTGCCACAATAATGGCTGTCATGCCTCCCACGGGCAGTGCCACGGTGGCAAACTGATGGTTGATGAAATACTCCTTATTGCTGATGCCGCATATTATTACGAGAAAAGCCCAAATGCCGCATAAAGTGTAGTAAATGCTCTTCATTGTAGCTTCTTTTGACTTAATTTTGCGGTATATTGACCTTACGTCATCATATTTTTTTGCTGTTTCATTTTTCGCCGTTTCGTAGCGCTTGAAATACTGCTGCTGTGCGTCAAGGTCTCCCAAAGCCAAAAGCCAGTATTCCAGCATACGCTCATAGCTGTAAGCCTCGCTGAAATCCTGTGTCGGGTCCTCATGAAAGAACACGGCAAGCCATTGAGTAAAGCTTCCGTTCCTCATTTCGTTTCGTATCTCGTTTCGGAAACGTTGGTCAATGTTTCTGCCGTCGGTCAGCTTTCCGCCATTAGGCAATATATAATAAGGTGTTTTTTCCAGGATTCTGCAGAATCTGTATGCAGCAGTCCTCAGGTCGTATGCTCCGAGACGGTTTCGGTTGTCCTCGCTGTCAAGATTGAAACAGCTTTGTGCCTCAACCATAATCTGCGTCCATCCGTGTAATTGTGCATAGCTGGCAAACCGTCCTGTAGGTGATGTGAATTCTTTCATCTTTTCCGCAAAATCTTTCTCGTCAGTTGACTGCCATGCAGCAAGTTTGGCTGCAAGCAGCTCACCAACTTGTTGCGGGGTGTATGCCGCACGCAGGTCGTATGCCGCCTCTCTGTCTATATTGTAAAGCACGCTGTATGCCAGTTCCCTGTCGTGGTCTTTGTTTTCGGTGAGTATTCGCAGCGATTCGCAGGCAATGTGGCTTTCATGGCTGTACATCCACGACAACAGCCTGCCGTCGGTCACGCTTAGCCAGTCATCGTCTGTTATGTCTTCATATCCAAAGGCGTGTACAATTTCTTTTACCGTTGACGATGGATATTTTGCCATGAAAGGAATGTCCGGGTCTATTTCGTATGCGGTACGCACAATGGCTTTGTTGCAAGCCTCAGGGTTACCGTTGATGAAATATGAGCGCATTCTGTTCACATTGCTTTTTGAGTGGGTTTCAATGTACACCCACATTGTGTCGTTGGGATTGCACAGCGCATTTGCATAATGCCTTGGATTGTCGAGCATTGACATGGCAATGTCGTGTATGTCGGTGCATTGCTTGCCGTTGATGTCGGTGTACGGATAGGCTTTATCCATCATATACACGGCTGCCATCAGTCCCGCTGTGTGCTCTATGGGATAGCGGTTGGTGACTATATCGTTCACGGTGGCGCTCAGCTTTGTGTTGCCGCACTGTGTGAGCCAGTCTCCTATGCGGCCGCCGTAAAGGTAGGTGCATGCCAGCTGCTCATTTTCCATAAGCATTGGAATAAGCTCTTTCACGTTGTGTGCCACGATGTTGCGTTCAGGGTCAACAACAAAGTCCTTGTAGCGAAGGAAAGGCGATGATATGTCAATCTTTGGCGATTCGCCCTTAAACCAGCGCTCCACCTCGTCGTATGTCCATCGTGTCATGGGATTGACCGTTGTCATGCCCTGCACAATCATCTTCACTCTCTCCGGAAGTTCGTCAATGCGTGGCAGCTTGCCTTCGCTCTTGGTCTTTATAGCCTGTCGCTCGTTACCGCTAAACGGGCTCTCGCCCAGCCATATTGTCATCAGCGTGATTCCCAGTGAGTAGTAGTCCACGGCAGGAGTAATCTCTGTCTCGCCGTCAATCACGTCGGCATACATTTCGGGGGCTGCAAATATGGGTGTTCGTGCCTGAGTGGTGCGGTGTGAATATTCGTTGTCCTTGAGCAGTGATGATATACCGAAGTCGCCCAGCACTAATTGTGTTCGCTCTTTATCGCGAAAGAAGAAGTTACCAGGTTTTATATCCTTGTGTATTATGTTGTTGTAATGGCAAAATTCAAGTGCGGCAGCTGCCTGAAGCGCTATGCGGCGGAACTGGTTCAAGTCATTGATTTTTGTCTTTTCCAATGTGCCTCCCTGCAGATATTCCATCAGTTCATAGTTGCGTGAAACACCGGCAACGTATGTCTTTCCGTAATCATATATGGCAGTGATCATCTCAAAGTTGAAGTTTGCCACAATCTTTATAAGTTGGGCATTGACCTTGAAGTTGGGGTACATTATCTTCAACACATATTCCTTGCCTTCATTTTCAACAAGAAACACCTGTGCCTCGCCCGATGACTTGCTTATACATCGTATGTTTTTGTATATTATGCCTTTGAGATTGAACTCACCGGGCTCATCTGTGGGGAATGGGCTGTTGAAGTCAGTTGATGTTCGTCGGGTCTTGTCGCCTTCAGCTGACATTGGTTGATATAGCCCTTGCTGAGCATAGTTCTTGGTGCTTGTCATGCCCACAATGGTATTGCCTCCTGTGAAAAATCCTGCTGTCACCATGCCGCCGCCCAATGTGTTGCCGTTGGTCATGTATCCATTGATGGTACGCATTTCTTCTGTAGCAGGTGTCTTGGTATTCTCTGTTGTGAAGAAATCGTCCATTGCCACAATGGTTTTCGATATATTGTTGTCCATACTCAGTAACTATTGCTTGTCGTCTTTTATCAAGTCTGTATCATTTTTTCCTAAAACCACCCATTTGCCACCCATCTGTGGTTTTGCGCATCCGCAGGGGCTGCTATGCAGGGCGTGCTTATAATTGCAAACCCATCCCAGCCTCACTCCGGCCGGCTTGGTTGCCATGGCGTAGTTGCGTGCCTGTGCAGGTTTTATCGTAGGCTTGGTTTCTATCTTTGACAATAGTGCTGCCAGTTTCTGTTGCACGTTGTTCTTCTGTTTTTTCAGCTTTTCTATAGTTGTACGGCTTGTTTTTCTTTCTTCTATTACAGCATTTCCCATACCGCTGTCTTCTGCAAGCAGCATAAGCACTCTGCGCCGCAAATCGCGACCCTGATTTTCTTTTTCAATGTCCCTTTCCGACGTGTATGGGATAATTTTCTCAAGGTTTCCCATCTCCTTTCCCAGTTCCATCAGTTCTTTATACTCAGGCATTGCCTTAATCTGCTCCTTCATTTCCCGCGCGTCGTCGGTGAGTGGGGTGCCGCATTGTTTGCAGAAGGCGAAATCGTTCATGGTATGACATACAGGACACACAATTCCGCCAAGCGGATTGCCGCATTCAGGACAAAATCCCTCCATGCCGTCAAGATGTGCCCCGCAGAATGAGCACACATCACGCTTGATGTATATATGGCATGCCTCACAATAGTCAGTATCTATGTCTATAGGATTTCCACAGTTGGGACAAACCAACTGTTGCGCGGCATTTTGTTCCGTTATGTTTTCACTGTTTTGGTTCAGTGCCGGTATTGTTTCTTCTTTAGGCATAATGAGCTGTTTTTCTCTCATTTTTCCTGCTGTTGTGTCAAGTGTGTCTATATATTGGTCCATCGAATTGTAGTTTAAGTCAATAATATTTTAATCGAAGACGATTGTATATTTTTCTGCAAAGTTATAAAAAAAGTTTAGAATCCACAAAAAAAACTGCCGTAAATTTGCATTTATGGCAGTCTTTTTTCAAATATTTGCAAAATTAGTGTTACGTAAATGATGAAAAGCGAGTGATTTTCGTTCTTGTTTTATATTATCGATTCCAATTCTTCACTCAGCTTTTCCCAATTCTCCACCTCTTTGTCAAGCTTTTCTTTTGTCGAGGTGTAGTCATTGACCAAATCCATATTTGCTGCGTTTTCCGGTTTGCACAGCTGTTCGTCAAGTTGCTTGAGCCGTGTTTCCAGTTCTGCAATTTTCTTTTCCGACTCTTCTACGGCGCGTTCTGCCTTGCGTATCTTTTTCTGTTGTTCCTTGTGGTCGGCATACGCCTGTTTGGCAGTGGAGGGCTGTTCCTGTTCATCACCAATCGTTGATTTAACACAGGGAATCGCCGATTTAGAGTTGGAAATCGCCGATTGGGAGTCGCCATTCGCTTGTTTCCTGTTCAGTTCGTCAAGCGATGCTATATTTCTGTTGTGCAGGAAGTCGTAGATACCTCCGAGGTGCTCTTTCACCACTCCTCCACCAAATTCATAGACTTTGTCCACCAGTCCGTCAAGAAACTCGCGGTCGTGGCTCACTATGATGGCTGTGCCGTCGAAAGCCTTTATGGCTTCCTTCAGTACATCCTTCGACTGCATGTCGAGGTGATTGGTAGGCTCGTCGAGTATCAGCAGGTTTACAGGGTCGAGCAGCAGGCGAATCATTGCCAATCGGCTGCGCTCGCCTCCGCTGAGCACCTTAACTTTCTTTTCCGAAGCCTCGCCGCCAAACATAAACGCTCCGAGAATATCGTTTATTTTCAGGCGCATCTCACCTTTTGCAGCATAGTCGATGGTGTCGAACACCGATATGTTCTCGTCGAGCAGCTGTGCCTGGTTCTGCGCAAAATATCCCAACTGTACGTTGTGCCCAATCTTCAAAGTGCCTGTAAACGGTATTTCTCCCATGATACATTTCACAAGGGTTGACTTTCCCTCGCCGTTCTTGCCCACGAATGCAACCTTTTCACCGCGCTTTATCGTGAATGTCACGTGGTCGAACACTGTATGGCTGCCGTAGTCCTTGCGCACATCGTCGCATATTATCGGAAAGTCGCCGCTTCGCAGGCATGGCGGGAATTTCAGCCGCAGACTGCTTGTGTCGATGTCATCAATCTCTATCGGCACAATCTTTTCCAGCTGTTTGATGCGGCTCTGCACCTGTACAGCCTTAGTCGGCTTGTAGCGGAAACGCTCTATGAAGTCCTTCATGTCAGCTATCTCCTTCTGCTGGTTCTCGTATGCCCTCAGCTGTTGTTCGCGGCGTTCCTTGCGTAGTACTACGTATTCGTCGTATTTCACCCTGTAGTCAATCACCTTGCCGCAGCTTATCTCCAGAGTGCGGTTGCACACATTGTTAATGAAGGCGCGGTCGTGGCTCACCAGCACCACAGCCTTTGCCGACTGGGCAAGAAACTGCTCCAGCCACTGGATACTCTCTATGTCGAGGTGGTTTGTGGGCTCGTCGAGCAGCAGCACGTCAGGGCGCTGCAACAGCAGCTTTGCCAGCTCGATGCGCATACGCCAGCCGCCGCTGAACTCGCTTGTGGAGCGGCTGAAGTCGGTGCGCAGAAAGCCAAGTCCCACGAGAATACGCTCTATTTCTGCCTCGCAGTTCTCGGCTCCCATCATCATGTAGCGGTCGTGAGCCAGCGAGTAGCGTTCCACCAGAGCCATGTAGTCCTCGCTTTCATAGTCGGTGCGCTCCTCCATCTGTTTGCTCAGCTGTTCCACCTTTGCAGCCATCTCTGCCACGTTGCTGAATGCCTTGCGCGCTTCTTCCACCACGGTGGTGTCGTCCTGCAGTATCATCACCTGAGGCAGATAGCCCACGGTGATGTCGGTGGGTACGGCAACGTTGCCCGCCGTGGGCTTCTGCTTGCCGCATAGAATCTTGAGCATGGTCGACTTTCCGGCTCCGTTCTTGCCCACCAGTGCTATCCTGTCTTTGTCGTTTATTACAAAACTTGCATCCTGGAACAGTGGCTTTACGCCAAATTCCACTTTCAATCCTTCTACCGAAATCATTTCCTATTGTGCAACTTTCTCTTTGAATTTTTCCATGAGCCACTGCTTCTGTTCGGCAATGCTCATGTTGCTGTTGTCCAGTTCTATGGCATCGCCAGCCTTGCGCAGTGGCGACACCTTGCGGTGGCTGTCCATATAGTCGCGCTCCTCCACGTTGTGCTTTATCTCTTCATAGTCGGCAGGCATGCCCTTTGCCTTCAGTTCGTCATACCGGCGCTGTGCCCTCACTTCAGCCGATGCCGTTACGAAAATCTTCAGCTCGGCATCGGGAAACACCGTCGTACCGATGTCGCGGCCGTCCATTACCACGCCCTTGTTCTTGCCCATCTCCTGTTGCAGTGCCACCAGTTTGCTGCGCACCTCAGGAATGGCAGCCACCTGACTCACCTTTGATGACACTTCCATTGTGCGTATGCGCTTTTCCACGTTTTCGCCGTTGAGCCATGCCTCGGGGCGCCCTTCCGCGTTGAGGCGGAACTCAAACACCATCTTGTCAAGATTGGCGCACAGTTTGTCAGCCGCTATGTTCCCCTCGTTGTCGAACATATTGTTGATGATGGCAAACAGTGTCACCGTGCGGTACATCGCGCCGGTGTCCACATATATATATCCTACTTCAGATGCCAGGTCTTTTGCCATAGTGCTTTTGCCGCACGACGAGTGTCCGTCTATGGCTATCGTTATTTTTTTCATTTGCTTATTTTTTGTTTAATCTTTTATTTTAAAGTCTGACTTTACTGATATGTCAATATCTCTTTTGTAATCAGTTTTTTACAAAGTATATTCTAAGTTTATCATCAGCGACGGTGCGCTGACATGATATTTTGCGTATGCCACATTAAGCTTGAACCTTTCCAACTGCAGACCCGCTCCGAACGAAAGCCCTGCTCCGTGGCTGCTCTCGGTGTCTTCCACGCTGTCGGATATGGTCATTTCGTCGGTACGGCGGAAATTGTATCCTCCGGCAATGTATATGGTGTTGCCGAGCTGCAGGTCGACGCCCAGCTGCAGGTGGTTCTTCAGCGGTCCTTTCCAGTCGTGCAGCCGGGTGAATGCTGCCGACAGCCTGAAGGGCGACTGTAATATCTGCTTGCTTACGCCAAGTTGCAGGTCGAAGGGAATTTTCTCAAACTCGTCCTCGTATGCCTTTATCTGTCCGCCAAGGTTCTTTGCCACGAGCGACAGTGACAGGTCAAGGTCGGTGTTGTAGTAGTTCAGTCCAAGGTCAACGCCTACACCGAGTGAATTATATCCGGCAATTGATGATGAAATGAACTTTGCCGTCACACCTCCGCATATTTTTTCCGAAAGAAGATATGAGAACGTGCCTCCAACCATTATGTCCTTTGCGCTGAACGTGCCAAGCTGTATGTTGTCGGAAGTGGTCTGCTTCATGCTGCCGTAGTCCATATATTGCGCCATCACTCCCCATGTGCCTTTGTCGCCTACGGCTTTCACGAATGCCGCTGAGGCGGTTTTGCATCCTTCCATGTAAGTCATATAGTTTAATGTGATGCTCTTGTCGCTTACATTACTTATAAGTGCAGGATTGTGGAAAATCATGTTGGCATCGTCCTCGGGCAAGCTTATGATGTCGCCTCCGAGAGCCGCAACATGAGCACTTGCCGGCAGTCGCAGAAAGTTGTATACGGTTTCGCTCTCTTGCCCGTGCGAAATCAAGGCAAGAAGTGACAAATATATTATAAAAACAACTTTTTTCATGCGTTCTCTTTAATTTGTGGTGCAAAGATACAGCTTTTTTCGCAAAAAATGAGTATTTTTGCACCATAAAATGTTTTTGTTATTCAAAATAACGGAGAAAATATAAAATTATTTTGCAATGGAGTTAAGAAAGACAAAGAAGGCTGACGTAGAGCAATACCGGATGATGGCGTTTCTCATCGGTGTGGTTGTTGCCATGTCGCTGCTGTTTGTTGCGCTTGAGTTATCTTACAGCATTGTTGACGATGATACTGCCGACGATGCCGATGGCGCTTTTGTCGAGGAACTTGAGATACAGCCGGTGATGCCCGTGCAAAATATGGTGGCACTGAAAGAGAAAAGCAAGGAAGCCCAAAGCGACAATATTGTGGCGGCAGAGGAAAATACTGCCGTGCCAGAGGAAATAGCCAAGGACCCGTCGGCTGGCGGTGACGACGAGGATGCCGGCAAGGAGGAGGTTCAGGACAAAACTCCCGAGACAGCCCTGTCGCCGATAGCCGTGGACAAGGACAATCCGCTGAATTTTCATGTCATGGAGGAGCTGCCGCAGTTTCCAGGCGGTGCCGTTGAGATGATGAAGTGGCTCACAAAGAATCTGATTTATCCCGAGAGCGCCCAGCGCAGGAAAAAGCAGGGTAGGGTGGTTGTGCAGTTCGACATTAACACCAACGGTAAGGTTAGCGACATAAAGGTTATTAAATCTGTTGACCCGCAGCTTGACCGCGAGGCGCTGCGCGTCATTCGGATGATGCCCGACTGGAAGCCCGGCGTGCAGAACGACAAGCCATGCCGCACACGGGTGGTGATTCCAGTATGGTTTAGGCTTTGAGGGAGATAATGCCCATAGGTTCCATTAGCCTGATAAGCCCTATAGGCCCAATGAGCCCCATAAGCCCCATTGCCCCTTAAAAAAATATAGAAAAAACCAAGAAAAAAATAATAAAAAAACATGAAAGTAGATGAAATACTGAAGGCTGTTGAGGAATTTATCTCCCGTTTGCCTTACGACCGTAAACCAGAGTCGATTTATGAGCCGATAAAATATGTGCTCTCAATAGGCGGCAAGCGCATACGCCCTGTGCTGATGCTTCTTGCCTACAATCTGTATAAAGAGGATCCCAAGCGCATTCTCATGCAGGCTTGTGCCTTGGAGACTTATCACAACTACACACTGCTGCACGACGACCTGATGGACAATGCCGACGTGCGCCGCGGCATGCCCACGGTACATAAGAAGTGGAACGCCAACACGGCTATCCTTTCGGGCGACTCAATGCTCGTGATGGCTTATCAGCGCATGGCACAGTGTCCGCAGGACAAGTTGAAGCCGGTGATAGAGCTGTTTACCGAGACTGCCCTTGAGATAGGCGAGGGACAGCAGTATGACATGGACTTCGAGACACGCAATGACGTGACAGAGGAAGAATATATCGAGATGATACGCCTGAAGACCAGCGTGCTGCTTGCCTGCGCCACGAAGATTGGCGCCATCATGGCGGACGCTCCCGAGAGCGATCAGGATAATCTTTATAAGTTTGGCGAGCAGATTGGCTTGGCTTTCCAGCTGCAGGACGACCTGCTTGATGTGTATGGCGACCCCAAGGTGTTCGGAAAGGCTGTGGGCGGCGACATCACCAGCAACAAGAAGACTTTCATGCTCATCAACGCCTGCAACCGTGCCAACAAGGAGCAGCGCGCCGAACTCGACAAATGGATCAGCGCCAAGACTTTTGACCGCAATGAGAAGATTGCCGCCGTCACCAAAATCTACGACGAGATAGGCATCCGCGCACTGTGCGAGGAGAAGATTGAGTATTACTTCAACCGTGCCAAGACTTACCTCGATGCCGTAAGCGTGGCGCCGGAAAGAAAGCTGGAACTGATGGACTATTCCGACCGTCTGATGAAAAGAAAGAAGTAAGCTGAATATGATAATTGACACCCACACCCACCTCGACGGTGAGGAATTTGCCGAAGACCTTGACCTTGTGGTAGAGCGTGCGCGTGAAGCCGGCATCGGCAAGGTTTTCGTGCCTGCAATACATCTGCCGTCGGTCGACACCGTACTTGCCACTTGCCACCTCTTCCCGGAATTTGCCTATCCCATGATTGGGCTGCACCCCGAGGAAGTTAAGGCGGACTGGAGCGATGTGCTGGACTCTATGCGGAGTATTCTTGATAAAAATCTCTCCAACGCCGATGCCGGAAATCCACGTTTCATAGCCATCGGCGAGGTTGGGCTTGACTATTACTGGAGCCGCGAGTTTGCCGACGAGCAGCTGCAGGCGTTTGAACGCCAGATACAGTGGTCGGTGGAGACGCGGCTGCCGCTGATGATTCACTGCCGCAAGGCGCAGGCGGAGATGGTGAGGCTGATGAAGAAGTACCGGGACGACCTGCCCGGCGGAGTGTTCCATTGCTTCACGGGCAACGAGAAGGAAGCTGCCGAACTGCTCCAGTTCTCCAACTTCTGTCTGGGCATCGGCGGTGTGCTGACATTCAAGAAAAGCCATCTGCCCGAAGTGGTGAGGACAATTCCCCTCGACCGCATAGTCTTGGAGACCGACAGCCCGTACATGGCTCCCGTTCCCCACCGCGGCAAGCGTAACGAGAGTGCCTTCACTGCCTGTGTGCTGCAAAGGCTTGCCGAAGCGCTGGAACTGCCGGAAGAAAAGGTGGCTGAGCAGACCACAGCCAACGCCCTGAGGATTTTTCCCTTGGCAAAAAACTGACTTTCTATGGCTAAGAACTGACTTCTTCCGGCTAAGAACTGACTAATACATTATTATATATAACCATTATGAACAAAAAACTACTATTATCAACACTCATTATCGCTCTACCGTTCACAGCAATGGCGCAGCGCGAACGTAAACTTTTAGATACCGGCTGGCAGTTTGCCTTCGGCAATGCCGGCAGTCCTGAGAAGGACTACGGCTGCGGCACCGAGTATTTCAATTCCATCACAAAGGCGAACTCGATTCACAACACCGGACCTTATTCGCCGAAGTTCGACGCCTCTGGCTGGAAAAGGGTGAATGTGCCATTCGACTTCGTTGTCGACCTGCCGTTTGCCGGAGAGGCAAGCCACAGCCACGGCTATAAGACCGTGGGATTCAAGTACCCCGAGACAAGTGTGGGCTGGTATCGCAAGACCTTCGCCGTGGACGCTGCCGACCGCGGCAGGCATTTTGAAATAACCTTCGACGGCATTTTCCGCGACGCGCAAATCTGGGTGAACGGCTTTTATGCCGGCGGCAATCCCAGCGGCTATGTCTCTCAGAACTTCGACATCACCGACTACATCAACTTTGGCGGTGACAATCTCATCTGTGTCCGCGCCGATGCCTCGATTGAAGAAGGATGGTTCTACGAGGGCGGCGGCATCTACCGCCATGTGTGGCTCAATGTAACCAATCCTGTACACATTGCCGAAAACGGAATATTTGTGAGCTGCGATCTCAACGGCGACTTTACCACGGCGCGCCTCAACATCGCTGCCGACATCAAGAACTCGTCGGCACTCGACATTGCATCGGGAGACAACGCCTACAAGATTCGCCACAGCGTGATAGATGCCGCAGGAAAGGAGATAGCAGCCAGCGGCGACCAGCCGTGGGGCGGCTGCTGCATGGCGCAGGGCACACTCACAAACCGCAACAGTCAGATGACCGTTACAAATCCCCGCCTCTGGAGCGTGGCTACACCTTATTTATATATAGTAAGGACGGAACTGCTCCGCAATGGCAAGGTGATTGACTCAAAGGACACTAAGTTTGGAATACGCAAGGTGGAGTTTGATGCCGACCGCGGACTGCTGCTCAACGGCGAGCGGCTGAAGATAAAGGGAGTGAACATGCATCAGGACCACGCCGGAGTAGGGGCGGGCATGAGCGACGCCCTGTTGGTTTACCGCATAAAGAAACTCAAAGAGCTGGGCTGCAACGCCTACCGTTCAAGCCACAACCCCATGACTCCCGCCATGCTCGACGTTTGTGACAGCCTCGGCATTCTGGTTATCGATGAAAACCGCCTTGCCGGCATCAACGACTATCACATCGGTCAGCTCCGCGACATGATTGTGCGCGACCGCAACCACCCGAGCGTGATTCTCTGGAGCATTGCCAACGAGGAGTGGGGCATAGAGTGGGACGAGAAGGGAGAGCGCATAGCTGCCACCATGCGCGACTACTGCCACCGTTTCGATCCCTCGCGCCCGATGACTGCCGCCACGAGCGGCGGACCAAATATCCTCGTGCCCGTTGACGTTGCCGGATACAACTATATTCTTCAGAACCCTGTGGAGGAGCATCGCGCCAACTATCCGCAGCGCAAGGCTTACGGCAGCGAGGAGACCACGGGCTGCGGCACCCGCGGAGTGTATTTCGACGAGCCGGGCACGGGGCGCATGGTGGCTCACAACCGCCGCAAGAACGGTCCCGACAGTCTCTACAACTGCATTGAGCGCGGCTGGAAATTCTACGCCTCGCGCGATTATCTTGCCGGATGTTTCTTCTGGACGGGCTTTGACTATCGCGGCGAGCCCAACCCTATGAAGTTCCCTGCCACGGGCTCGGAGTTCGGAATCCTCGACTACTGCGGCTTCCCAAAGGACGAGGCTTATTATCTGAAGGCTTGGTGGACCGATGAGCCAGTGCTGCACATTCTGCCTCACTGGAATCTCGCCGGACACGAGGGCGAGACAATCGACCTCTGGGTATACAGCAACTGCGACGAGGTGGAGCTGACGGTGAACGGCAGGAACATGGGCAGAAAGCCGATGCCCGAGAACGGACATC
>JAGAPI010000281.1 GCA_017623335.1 Prevotella sp. | reverse complement strand
TATCCCAACGAGCTTGACGTAAAAGATGAAAGAATATATAATAACTTCAATAAAGACAAGAAGATACGCTTCATTGCCTCAAGTACAGAAGACATGCAGACACGATACATATCGCAATGGCTGAAGGAAGACAACCGCTACGCTCACGGCAGGCACACAGCCATAGTGATGTGCAACGAGCAACTGCTGCCAACCATAATCCACTGTCTGCCCGAAGAAGTGAGCAAGGTGAACATCACCACGGGTTATCCGCTCAACCAGTCGCCGCTGAACTCACTGCTCAAGGTGTTGCTTGAACTGCAGACCACAGGCTACTCGGTGCAGAACGGGCGCTACCGCCTGAAGTTTGTCAACGCCGTGCTGACTCATCCATATATGCGTTACATCTCTCCTAAAGGCAGTGAGGTGTTTAAAGCAATCAATCTTGAAACAAAGGTATATTATCCGCTGCCGGACCAGCTGGCGGTTGACGACGGCACCAAGGAACTATTCTGCGGCCTCAACACCAAACACTCCACACTGAACACCGTCCCCTTGGAAATGGTTCGCTGGCTTATGCGGCTGATGAAAATCATTGCCCGCAACACCTCACTCAACAATCAACAATCAACACTCAACACTGAGACAGACCCGCTGTTTCAAGAAGCACTATTCCGCACCTACACCCTGCTCAACCGTCTGTCGTCGCTATGCGAGTCGGGTGACCTCGACGTGGACATTGTCACCATGCAGAGGTTGATATTCCAGCTTACCGACACCACCAGCATACCGTTTCACGGTGAGCCGGCAGAAGGCCTGCAAGTGATGGGAATGTTGGAAACGCGCAACCTCGACTTCGATCATGTACTGCTGCTGAGCTGCAACGAGGGATATATGCCGAAGGGAGTGAACAACACTTCGTTTATCCCCTACTCCATTCGCAAGGCTTACGAGCTGACCACCATCGACCACAAGGTGGCAATCTATGCCTACTACTTCTACCGTCTGCTGCAGCGTGCAAAGGATGTGACAATAATCTACAACAGCACCGCCGACGAGACCAACACCGGCGAGATGAGCCGCTTTATGCTGCAGATGCAGGTGGAGAGCCGCCACAAGATAGAGCTGTACGGACTCAAGGCAGGATTGTCGGCAACGAGACGCTGTGCCAAGGAAATAGAAAAGACTCCCGAGGTGATGCAGGTTCTCATCGACCGCTTTGACCTGTCAAAACATCCGGAGCGCGACCCGAGGACGGTTGGGGCAAATGTGGAGGTGAGTCCGCTGCTCACACCGTCGGCAATAAACAAATACCAGCGGTGCCCGCTGCAATTCTTCTACAACTATCTGGGCGGTCTGTATGAGAATGAGCAGGATGACGAGGACACACTCGACAACCGCATATTCGGAAACATCTTCCATGTGGCATCGCAATATGTCTACGAGCATATTATGGAGATGCGCGGCAGTCATATAACCAAGGGCTACATCGAGCAGATGCTGAAGGACAAGGTGAGGATAGAGCAGATTGTAGACCGCGCATTCAGCGAGGAACTGTTTAAGATAAAGGACGACAAGGGATTCCGCCCAAGCTACAACGGACTGCAGATAATCAACCGCCAGGTGATAATAACATATCTGCGGCAACTGCTTGAAATAGACATGCAGCTTGCTCCGTTCGACATTATCGGACTGGAAAAGGCTGTCTGCGAAATCATCACCATCAATGTCGGAGACAAAACATTAACTCCGTTAAATGCCGGCTGCACCTCGGGAAAGCCCGGGCAAGCCCGGCTCTCCTCTCGGTTTACACAGAAATTTGAGACAAGCATAGGCGGACGCATAGACCGACTTGACTGTGTCAGCGACGGCAGCGGAGAGCACATCCGCATAGTGGACTATAAGACAGGCAGCCGCAAGCTCGGCACAATGAAGAGCATAGATGATGTGTTCGCCCCCGAAAACGTGGGAGGCTCAAAGCATGCCGACAACTATCTGCAGGCTATGCTCTACAGCACAATCGTGAGTGAGCGGTACAACAAGCGCAATCTGCCGGTAAGTCCCGCACTGCTGTTCATACAGCATGCCGGTCAGGAAGGCTACGACCCCACACTATGCATCAACAAGGAACGCATTGCCGACATAAGGGACTATGCCGATGACTACAAAAAACTGCTGACAGAGAAAATCGCCGAGATATTCAATCCCGACATTCCATTCAAGCCCACCGAAGATGAAGGACGTTGCGTGAATTGTCCGTACAAGGAGCTTTGCGGTATGTAGCCACCAGTGGGATTTTACATAACCATGAAATCCTCACCCACCTAATAATAAAACACTGCATATATAAAATGCAAAATGCCCTCAGCTTCACAGCGAAAGGCATTTCCCAATAGGTATTAGTCTTTTTAAGGTAAAAAGATTGTATTCAGGATAACGGGTGCAAAGTTAAGGCTTTTTTTTATTTTATGCAAACGATTTTATATGTTTAATAACACATTTTGCACTTTCCTCCGATTTTTGCAAAAAAATCAAAAGAAAAGCACAAAGAAAAATATTCTTTGCATCTATGAAGTTACAAAAAATAAAAAATCCCGTCGCACAAGCTAAAGCCTTTTGGCGACGGGAATTCTTTTATAATTAATAATGTGTAATGTCATCTTATTCTGTCGGCGGCACGCACAAGACGCTCATCAGCACGTATGGCACGCGAAGCCATAACATTCAGGATAAGAGCAACAGCCGGCAATGCACCATAGACGCTTGGCGAGAAAGAAGCATCGCTGCTGCCACCACAAAGCACTGCAAGCGCAGCATAAACCACATACCATCCTACAAGAAGGAGTGACGTGAATGAGCAAAAACGCATCTGCTGTTTGCGGTTCTTATACATAAATATGGTGTAGAGCGATATGGCTGAAGCCAAAAGCAACACCACGAACAGCGGAGCCGAAGCGAACGAACGGCTGGAGCCGTCGGCAGGAACTATCCACAAATTGTACATGGTTGCCGACAGAAGACCGTCAGCGACATAACGTCCCACAGGTAGCGACAAACCAACCATGCCGCATATTGCTGCAATGAGCAAATACACTGACTGTATGCGCTGTATCATCAGTCTTCGTCTTCTGTATCACGGGTAACCACCTGATTGCGCTGGTCACGCCAATATACTTTATCCTCAACAAATTCCTGTGTGGCAAGGAGTGTTGGCTTAGGCAACTTCTCATAGTAACGCGAAATTTCTATCTGTTCGCGATTTTCAAAAACCTCGTCCAGCGTGTCGTTATACGATGCAAATTCGGCAAGCTTCTTGCTGAGGTCATCCTTAATCTGTACTGAAATCTGATTTGCGCGTTTTGCAATGATTGCCACGCTCTCATAGATGTTGCCTGTGTCCTCGCACAAATCCATGATGTTGCGTGTCACTGTGTTGGTAGGTGCTTTACTCTTCTTGTAATCCATTTTTATATCAAACTTATTGTTTTTTACTCAGTTAAATCTCCTCTTTGTAGTTCTTTGTGTAGCGCTTGCACTTCACGATAAACTTCTCCGCCATCTCACGGTTCTTGCTGTCGGGATATTCGTTGATAAAACCGTAGCATTCGTCCTCAGCATCACGGTAGCGCTCCATCCTGCGCTGCTCCACCGACTGCTCGGCAAGTTCAAACTTACTTTTCATTATCAGCAGGGCAAACTCCTCGCGATAGCTATTATAAGGATATGCCTTCATGGCGTTCTGCGACGTTATGATGCAAGCCTCATAATTAGAGCCTCCGCCGATACAGTTTAGGAAATATCCTCCAAGTTTATAATACAGGCGGGCAGAAAGCAACTCTTTCATCACCAGTTTGTCCTGAAGTTCCATCAGCTTCTGCTGTGCCTCACCTCTGAGATCTGATTCGGGATATAGGTCGAGGAACTGCTGCATGGCGCTCACCGCCGACACCGTGAGCGACTGGTCGAGGCGCGGCTCAGGTGTGCCTTCGTAGAGTGAAAGTGCCTGATAGTAGTATGCACGCTCGGCAAACAGTCCTTTCGGATATGATGAGCAATACTTCTTGAATGTTGCCGATGCATTGTCGTAGTCGCGGTTGGCAAACTGCGTCATACCCAGCATATAGAGACATTCCTCACCGTTCTCCGAGCCTTTCATAAAGGTGACAAGGTCGAGCAGAAGGTTTTCTGC
>JAGAPI010000280.1 GCA_017623335.1 Prevotella sp. | reverse complement strand
CGGATGACGTGACGGTGTATGTAACCTCTCCCACGCTCACGGAGATGAACCTCAGAGGCAGCGGCGACATCACGGCAAAGGATCCTGTAAAATCTGACCGGCTAAAGCTCAATCTGCAGGGCAGCGGCGACATGGATTTCAGCAACATTGAGTGTAAGTATCTTACGGCAAACCTGCAGGGCAGCGGCGACATGAAGATAAGTAAGGTGAGCACTTCCGAGACAGCCTTGCTTCAGCTTCAGGGCAGCGGTGACTTTGAGGTGGGCGATGCTGACAGTCCCAAGCTGGTGGTAAACTTGCAAGGCAGCGGCGACATGGAGATAAACAGAGTGAGCAGTGCCGATATTGTGTCAGCTACACTTAAGGGAAGCGGTGACATGACTCTATCGTCAATTAACTGCAAAGCTCTCGCCGTAAATCAGTATGGCGGCGATATGAAAATAAAGAATGCCAAGACAACTACGTCGCTGGTCAATCTGCATGGCAGCGGCGACATGACGGTCAACTTCGATTCGTGTTCCAACATTACCGCCACACTGTATGGCAGCGGCGACATGAGACTTTCGGGCACCACAAATATGTACAGCAGGCAGAAAAGAGGGTCGGGAAACATTTACGACAACAACCTGAAAAGGTCGCAGACCATGAGTACTGGCAGCAGTACGGAACGCTCTGCCTTTTCGCCCAACGGAATAGAGGCGCAGCCATAATTTTCATGATAGCCGACGGGAAGAGACGATGAACCAGAAAACGTTTGAATCTATTGCTGCCACACTGCGGCAACAGGCTGTGGCACAAGCCCGGATGATGGGATTGGGCATGGCTGATGCCGATGACGTGGCGCAGGACGCAATGCTGAAGCTGTGGGCTGTGCACAGCGACCTGTGCGACATACAGCATGCCAACAGGCTGGTGAGGATAGCCACGCGCCATCTGGTCATCGACTCTTCACGCCACAGAAAGCTGACCTCAGAATTAATTGTTGCCATAGACGGCGTGCAAGGCAGAAGCGGAGAATGGCAACCGCCCGACACCCGCACGGCATCGCCCCACGGGATGATGGAGATGGACGAGGACGAACGCTGGCTGAGAAAGCGCATTGCCTCGCTGCCCGACAGAGAGATGCAGGTGATGACCATGAGGCAGGTGGAGCAGAAATCCAACGGCGAGATAGCGCGCATATTGGGAATCACCGCGGCATCGGTGGCAACAATGCTGTCATCGGCACGGAGAAAGATATTTGAGGATTTGAAAAAGCGCAACAGACAATGAAGATAAACGACAGTAACATAAAGGATTTCCTGCAGAAATATATGGACGGCATAACCTCGGTGGAAGAGGAAAGCATGCTGGCTGAATATTTCAGAAAGGCGGGACGCAAGAAAGCTCCTGACAGCATTCCAGAGGACGACTGGCAGGCATACAGGGAGATGTTCGCAATGTTTGGCGGTGCAAGCCATAATTATAATATGTGGATGCGCTATTGTGCCGCCGCGGCAGTGGCGCTGCTGGTGGTCATCGGCGCATGGCGATGGAGCGGAACAGAGCAACAGAATCCTCATTATACCGGTGACTACGTTACAATGACAACTGCACGCGACACGGCAAAGACCGATGTAAGCGCCGACACGACAAAGGTGAACACTGTGCCGTATGAGCGCAAGACGGTGAAGAAAAAAGTGATTAGGACAAAACGGCTGCGCGAGACTCCGCCTGTGCCAAGGCATTATCTTGCAGAGGCGTCGGACAATGCCGACAGCATGAAGATAGACATTGAGGAAGCTGTGCGCCAGACTGATTTGCTGATACAGGCTGTGTATATGCAGCAGAAAATCGACCTGAACACCATCATGCAGAAAAATGCCATCGCCGTGGCTGAGTTTGAAGAGTGGACGGACGATGCCGACAGCTATTATATAGAGGAAACATATTAGTTGGAAGGAGTTAGAAGAAGTTGGAAGGAGTCAGGAGGAGTTAAAGGACAAAATGATAAAAAGGAAATAGAAATATGAAAAAAGCATTTATTACGGCAGCCATGACAATAATGGCCACAGGAATGACGGCACAGAAAAACGTCATCAAGGAAATGGAAAACCTGGCAAACGACAAGTCAGTGGAAAGGGTGAAGGCAAACAGGTATCTCGACGGTGACAACGCCAATCCCACAACCTACTGCTATTGTACAGTGCTGAGGGTTGACAAGAAACACTTTTCAAAGATAAAAAAGGTGGAGGAAGCCTTCGACATGGACGCGGCAGAAGGATACCGCTTTGTGTATCAGGGAAAGAACCAGCCAACCGAGAGATACAACGTATCGTATGGACCCAATCTGGAATACAACATTCTGTTCTGCTCGAATCCGAAACACAACTATTGGCTGCTTTTTGTCAACGACAAAGG
>JAGAPI010000279.1 GCA_017623335.1 Prevotella sp. | reverse complement strand
TTGCAAAGATTACAAACGGACTTTTTGCCAGAATTATTGGCAAAATTAGTGCGATGACCGTTTTACAATATGTAAACTACATTAATGGGAAACCTATTGGGAGAATTAAGTACGCACTAAATTAATTCCGCCAACAGGTTAAAAAATATTGAATATGAAAAGAATTATTACATGTATCTTCTTGGCAATGGCAATCTCCGCATTTGCCGATGACTTTGTCAAGGATGCCGAACCAGCTATTCTTGAAGTGCATTACACACGAACGGAAGTGAAGGATACGACCAAGCGTGAGAGTAAATTCTACCAAGACCCGGTGATGCTGCGTATCGGGGAAAATATGTCGTTGTTTTGTGGCACAAAAAGATTGTGGGATGATTCCCTCAGTGCTGTAAACCATAAATTGGAGTTTGAGCTTTATATCAAAGAATGTAATGATAACGCCAAAAATGGGACACACAATCTACTGTGCGGATATTATTGGTCGTATATCTATAAGAATTACCCTCAGGGAAAAGTGACGGAGAAGGCTGATTTTGATGGTATTTGCCACCGCTATGAAGAGGATTGGGAGAAGCAGGATTGGAAAATTACGGATTCAGTAAAGACTATTATAGGTTATGAGTGCTTTATGGCTACGGCTGAATTTCGGGGCCGCAGGTGGACTGCATGGTTCACTCCCGAAATACCTATACAGGACGGACCGTGGAAACTCTGCGGCTTGCCGGGACTGATTCTTGAGGCATACGACACTAACCGTGATTATTCGTTTACGGCTGACGGCATACGCCAAAACGGAATCTCAGATGTTGGCTATATGGCTTACGATGAAGATGGAGGTGTGTACAAATGTTCCCGTGACAAATTTTTCAATGACTGGTGGCGATTCGCAAACTCTAATTTCGCAGGAAAAATGAGAGCTCTTTTTGGGCATAAGCCACATCCCGAAGACTTTGGAAAGTTTGTTGTGAATTACGACAAGGAGGAAATCGATTATCCCCACGATTTATGAGAATATTGATTGTTTATCTGTTTGGTCTTCTGCCACTGATTGCCACGGCACAAGTCAATGTCAGCGGCAAGGTGGTTGACCGCACAGCAAATGAGCCGTTGGCGGGTGCTTCGGTTATTGTAAAAGGCGCAGACGGCAAAATCAAGAAATTTGCATCCACAAAAGCGGACGGAGCTTTCACAATGCAGGTGGCTTCAGTAAATGGATGCAGGTTAGAGGTTGCGATGATGGGCTTTGTCAAGCAGTCGCTGCCGCTTGATGGCGCTTCGTTTCCCTTGACCGTATATATGGAAGAAGGAAGCACAGTGTTGAAGGAAGTCACCGTGAAGGCTGACCGCATACGTGAGCAGGGCGACACCATAACATATAATGTAGGCAGTTTCGCACAGGCGCAAGACCGCTCCATCGGCGATGTGCTGAAGCGCATGCCGGGAATAGATGTGGCGAAAAACGGCAAGATACAGTATCAGGGTGAGGACATCAATAAGTTTTATATAGAAGGCTCCGACTTGCTTGGCGGCAAGTACGGCATCGCCACCAACGGCATAAGCCACAACGATGTGGGGGCAGTGGAGGTGATGGAGAACCATCAGCCCATGCAGGTGCTGTCGGGAATATCGTTCTCCGACAAGGCGGCAATAAACCTGAAACTGAAAAACAAGGCTAAAGCCACATGGAGTTTTCACGGCGATGCAGGTGGCGGCTGGTCGTGGCAGCCTGAGGGCGCAATATGGGACGGTGAGCTGTTCGCAATGGCGGCAATGGCTGGATTTCAGAACATCACGACACTACGGACAAACAACACAGGTGAAGACCTGGCTTCCTCAAATACCGACTTCTTCGCCGAGCGGCGTGGCACAGGTTTGAGTAAATACGTCAGCATCGGTCTGCCCGATGCTCCATCGCTCGACAGCAAGCGCACTCTTTTCAACCGCTCTTTCTTTGTCTCAACAAACAACCTGTGGAAACTGAAAAACGGTGAGCTAAAGGCAAATATCGACTATTCTTTTGACCGCCTTGCGGCAAACGCATCGAACATCACGACCTATTTCCTTGATGACGGCAACCGTGTGATTACAGAGAACCGTGACGGCACGGAACATGAACATTCACTGAGCGGCAAGCTAATCTATGAGTCGAACAAAAAGACGGCGTTCATCAACAACACATTGCAGACCAATATCAACTGGAACGACATCAGTCTGAGCACCACAGGTTCTATCCCAAATACACAGAACGCCGACCTGCCAGACTATTATGTGAGCAACAAGTTCAGGATGATAAAAAGGTTCAAGGGCAAGCATCTTGTCACGTTTGAGAGCCGCAACGAGTGGGAATCGCTGCCCCAGACGCTCAACCTCGATGTCAACGGCAGCACATACCGCCAGCACGTCGGCGACCATGCCTTCTACACTCAGGAAAGTGCGGCATACGCCTTCATGCTCAAAGGCATCACCGTAAGTCTTGAGGGTGGAATAAAAGGTTATTGGCGGTCGATGAACTCCGACCTGCCAGATATGCCGGAGCAGCTGCCTGGCATTACCGAGAATGTCGTGCATACAAACTCATTCACCGTCTATGCCACACCGAAACTCGAATATTGGATAAAGCGTATAAACCTCACGCTCAATCTTCCTGTAAGCTTTGCACATTATTCTTTCGACAAGGCGATAGCCAACCGCGATGAGGTGTACTTCTCACCATCGCTGAGTTTCAACTGGAAACCCAACAACCGATTCTCTGGCACAATCCGCGGCGGTATGGGGCGCTCACCCATGAACCTCAACCTCATTCACCCAGGACTGATAATGACCGACTACCGCACATTGAAGTCAGGGGTTGACAATTTCTATAACTCCTCGTCGCAGAATGTTTCGGCAAGCTTCAACTACAAGCACACCCGCCACGGACTGTTTGCCAACGGTATGGTGATGCACTCATGGAGCCATTTGCCCTATACCTTGGCGCAGCAACTATATGGCGACTATGCCGTATATAGCTATGCCGATGCCGACAACGACGGCAAAACGCTTATGGTATACGGCAGCATCGGCAAGACTCTCGACTTTATGCGTGGAAGCTGCAACATCAACGGCTCATTCAACCGCAATGAATCCCAGCTGTTGTCACAACTGCAGTCCGTGCAGTCGGTCAGCACAGGCTGGAGCATAGGCGGTAAAGTCAACGGCTCACCGTGGCGTTGGTTCAGCTTCGACTATGCCATCAGCTATTCCGACAGCCGCCTGACGATGAACGGTACTTCTGCCCCGTGGCTCTTGTCGATGAAGAATGAGCTGAATCTCAGCTTCATCCCTCATACGAAATGGCAATGGCAAATCGGTGGCGAGCACTATTACAACGAGTTGACCGAGGGCGAATATAAAAACATCATGATGCTCGACACCAAGCTCATCTTCAAGCCAACAAAAAGCATCGAGCTGGCTGCCTCACTGACCAACATCCTCAACAAAACGCAGTATAATTATACGACATACTCGCAACTCTCCTCCTTCGAGAGCCAACGCCAGCTCCGTGGACGCCAACTGCTTCTCTCATTAACATTAAGGAAATAAAATTATACCGATATGAACAGAATTATCACATTTATCACAACGTGCCTTGTGGCGATAGCCGCATCTGCACAAACGGCTGACATAGAGGTCAGCTATGTAGCCCACAAACCTAATTTCATGGACGGTAAAACCGACTTGACAAACCAGTATATTCTCCTCGCCAATACGTCAGAGTCAAAATTCTTCTCTCCCATTACAGAGTATATTGACTCGATGAATTCTACCCCTGAGGGCAAGGCGAAACTTAGAGAAATGTCAAGAGCCGCTTACACCTCAGGCAAATTGGACGAAATGCCCAAACCCGACGGCACTTATTATGTCGTTAAATCATTCACCGGTGGCAAACTGAAGCATTACGACAAAGCCGGACTTGAAGATTTTGTATATGAGGAACCTATATCTCAGTGGAACTGGGAAATCGGCGATTCCACCAAAGTAATCTTAGGTTATGAGTGCATGATGGCTACCACCGACTACCACGGAAGAAAGTGGACAGCATGGTTTGCGCCGGAAATTCCTGTGCAAAACGGTCCGTGGAAACTCGACGGACTGCCCGGACTGATACTCGTGGCAAAGGCGGAAGGCGGTCAGTACAGCTTCATTGCCACCGGCATACAGCAGACAGCTAAGCCGATTACTCCAATCTACCTCGCTGACAATTACGAAGAAGCAACGCGCATCAATTATTTGAAATCCAAACGTGCCTTCATGGATAATCCTCTCGGAGCAATCAATGCAAAGTTCGGAAGCAAGGGCGTAACTGTAAAATCAGGCAACGGCGACGATATTAAAAACTTATATGTTCCGGCATCAGTAGCCGATTTCCTTGAAACCGACTATCATTAACTCAACTTTCTAACCTGCATTATTCATACTATTCCGTAACGAAAGGGCTAAATGGCTGTGCATCAGCGTGAGCACAGCGATGACGATGCATAATGTGGAGTGATGAATCTGTGTTATTTATTAGCCAAATCGCGTAAATTTTATTTGATTTGGCTAAACATTATACCATTCTACAGCCAAATCATGTTAAAAAGCATCGATTTGGCTGTGAAATATTTGGTGTATACAAGAAATAACACTAATTTTGTGCTCAGAAAAATACTAAGGATATGGAAAGAATCATTGGACGCAAAAAAGAAATAGACAAGCTGACAGAATATTATAACTCAGGCAAATCTGAGTTTGTCGCCGTTTACGGAAGAAGACGCATAGGTAAGACATTTTTAGTGCGTAATATGTTCCGCAATCAGTTCGCATTTGATATGTCTGGCTCTATCGGTGCAAGCGGCGATGTGCAGTTATCCAACTTCGTCAACGCCCTTCATGATTACGGTTATGCAGGAGCTTACGTTCCAAGTAACTGGACGGAGGCTTTCCATACATTAAAAATATTGCTAAGAGAACAGGTTGGCAAGGGCAAGCGGCTGGTTGTGTTTATAGATGAACTTCCCTGTCTGGACACTCATAAAGCCGGCTTCATACCTGCATTTGAGCATTTTTGGAATAGCTGGGCATCCGATCAAAGTGAAATAATGCTCATAGTGTGCGGCAGTGCCACTTCATGGATGATCAGTAACCTGATTGACAGTCACGGAGGGTTGCACAACCGCATAACTCATGAGATACATCTTGCACCATTTACATTGTCTGAAACAGAGGAAATGCTTCATGACAGCGGATTTGTATGGTCGAGGTTGTCCATTCTGCAGATTTATAGCGTAATGGGAGGTGTGCCGTATTATCTCAGCTTGTTGGAAAAGGACAAGAGTGTGGAATCCAACATTGACAGTCTTTTCTTTGCTGAACGTGGAGAACTAAAACGTGAATACAACAGGTTATACAGTTCTTTGTTCAGAAACTCTGATATATACGTCAGGGTGATAGATGTGCTTGCTTCGTGCAAGCAGGGACTGACACGCAAGCAGATAGCGGAGAAAATCAAAACAACATCGGGGGGAACACTGACAAAAGTTATTAGAGAACTTGAATACTGCGACTTTATTCGCGGCTATAACACCCGTGAGAGAAAAATCAAGCAAAAGGATCGGATATACCAGCTTACCGACCTGTATACGCTGTTTTATATGCAATTCTGTCATAAAGCGACCACCGATGAGCACTACTGGTCGAACATGATGGGTAAGCCACGCCAGAACACATGGTATGGGCTGTCGTTTGAGCATATTTGTATGTTGCATATCCCGCAAATCAAAAGTAAGCTGGGCATTGACCGCATTCATACGGAATATTATTCATGGCGGAGCCGCAATTCAGAGCCGGCGGCACAGATAGACCTCATACTTGAAAGAGCGGACAATATTGTAAACGTGTGCGAAATAAAATATTCACAGTTTCCTTATTCCATTACCAAGGAAGAGGAAGCGCATATCCGTAATAGAATCGCTGACTTTGTAGCTGAAACAGGAATAAGGAGCGGCATTGCAATAACAATAATTACAACATTTGGAATGAAACGGAATGCTCATTCTGCTGTTGCACAAGCTGAACTGACCATGGACGATTTGTTTTCTTGATTTGCATTACCTTTACATAATGTAGGCAGTATCATGTGAATGTTTCGTTCACCAACAACGACTATAGTGCTTGCCCCGACATGGATAAAAACAACATTACAGCGATTAAATAGCTTTCTAAATCAATTCACATTCTATAAGTTGGCGCAATCTGGCAAAAAGTTGAGATGGCACCAGATTATAAAACTAAAATAACGGAATAAGTGGATTTTTCTTGGTTATAAGAGAAAAATATTGTAATTTTGTAGATGACCATGATAATTTGACAGTCCTTCCCTTAGAGATAAAATCAGGGAAGGACTATACTGCTCATAGTGCAATCACCAACTTCTTAGATACGTCTGATTATGAAGTGATACTGCCAGAATTGGAATCTGTACAATAGTCCAATTAATCGAATCTTATGCTCGAAAATAAATAAGCCACACGCAACCATCAATGAAGTAGCTAACAATATCAAAAACGCATCATTAGGTGGTATTAAATATAACATTCGACGTCTGAAAACGTTAGGGCTTTTAAAGAGGGTTAGCTCTGACAAGGGTGGATATTGGAAAGTACTTTCAGAAAATACGGAGGAATAACAACCAAATTTAGTTTTTATTACAAATAAGTTTAGCGGACAGCGATATGTTTTATTAAACCGCAGACAAAGTGTAAAAATATCATAATAATTAGGTGTGTTTAGCAGAAAATTTTCGCAATTTCTGTATTTTGCCACAAAAAAGTTGTAATTTTGTGGCAAAATTTAGAATTATGGGTGCAAACAGTTCTTATAAGGCTATGTATGATATAGTGGAACAGGCAAAGGAAGGAACAATACTTACCCCTGATGATTTCACTACATGCGGAA
>JAGAPI010000278.1 GCA_017623335.1 Prevotella sp. | reverse complement strand
GAAGACATACAGCTGGCGGTAATATTGCCGGAAAATTCTGTCGAAAGTCTCCTTGTTCTGCATTTGCAAGATAAATATAGTGCAAAATTACTGTTTTTTCTTTTAATTAGCATGTTTTTGCTCAAAAAAATGCCTTTTTCTTTAAAAAAGATATCTTTTTCTTAAGAAATCGTAACCTTTTGCAGCATATTTCCGTTTTTATTAGATGAAGAAGTGCCGTTGTCGGCAATGGAAAGTATAAAGTTAAATATTAAAATAAAAAGTAGAATTTATGAGAAAAATCAGATGCCTGTTTAAACAAGCAGCGGGGAGGAGAATCCCCACATTGTTGGTTCTGCTTGTGCTGTGTCTCTGTGTGAGTGCCCAACGCAATGCAAAAGTGACGATGTCGTTTAAGAACGAAAGTATGCAGTCTGCTCTAAAGAGACTGGAGAAGGTGAGCAATATGAAGATACTGTTCACCTACGAAGACGTGGAAGGCTATAAGATTGACGGTGACTATAAGGACACTGAGGTGGAAGGTCTGCTGCAGATGATGCTGTCGGGCAAGCCGCTCGACTATTCCATAGAAGGCAATCTTGTGAACATCACGCTGCGTGAGCGTCTCAATGCTTACGAGAAAGCCAAGCGCGGTTTTTCCGGTCGCGTGATAGGCGACGATGGTGAGCCGGTGATTGGCGCCACCGTGCGCATCATGGGCACTAAGCATGCCGTAGCCACCGATTTGAATGGTGGTTTCAGCTTCGACGTATGGCCGCGCGGCGCACAGGTCGTGGTGTCGTATATAGGAATGGAGACAGCCACGGTGAAAGCCGCCGAGAACATGCGCATTGTGATGAAGAGCGATGCCAAGATGATTAGCGAGGTGGTGGTCAACGGTGTTTTCACACGCAAAGCAAACACCTTCACCGGTGCGGTGAGCACATTGAAGGGCGATGACCTGCGCTCTGTGGGCAATCAGAACATATTGCAGAGTCTCAAGTCGCTCGATCCATCATTCCTGCAGATTGAGAATCTCGGTGCGGGAAGCAACCCTAATGCACTGCCCGATTTCCAGATGCGTGGCTCATCCACTGTAGCCGACGTGCAGGGCGAATACGCCTCAAATGCCAACCAGCCGCTGTTTATTCTCGACGGTTTTGAAACCGAGCTGACAAAAATAATGGACCTCGACATGAACCTTGTGCAGAGCGTCACGCTGCTTAAGGATGCCACAGCCAAGGCTATCTACGGTGCCAAGGCTGCCAATGGAGTGATTGTAATAGAGACACGCCGCCCAGAGTCGGGACGCATAAGAGTGAGCTATACAGGCAGCCTGTCGCTTGAGGCTCCAGACCTGAGCAGCTACGACATGTGCTCTCCTGCTGAGAAGTTGGAGGTGGAGCGTAGGGCAGGCCTGTTTACATCGAAGACCGGCAATATAGTGGAGCAGCTTGAGCTCGACAACATATATTCATCGAAGCTTGCCGAGATTGTTGCGGGGGCAAAGACCGACTGGCTGGCACAGCCAACACGTGTGGGCTTCGGTCACAAGCATTCTGTGTATATTGAGGGTGGCGACCAGGCGATGCTCTATGGAGTGGACCTCTCATACAACCGCATATCTGGTGTGCTCAAGGGAAGCGACCGTACAACGTTCAGCGGGGGGGTGAACCTCACATACCGCTGGAAGTCGCTGCAGTTCCGCAACAAGCTCACCATCGATCATAACTCAAGCAACAACTCTCCCTACGGAATCTTCAGTGACTATGTGAGGATGAATCCCTACAGCCGTCTGTATGATGCCGACGGACAGCTGATGAAGGCATATCAATATGCCAACAATGCCGGTGAGATAGGTTTGTATTATAACCCGCTCTATAACACCACTCTAAACATAATCGACAACAGTACCTATACCACCATAACCGAGAATTTCTATGCCGAGTGGCAGGCACTGGAGAGCCTGAGAGTTACGGCACGTTTCGGTTTGGTGCACAAGACAACAACCGAGGACATGTTCCTGCCGTCGGGACACACCAGTTTTGTAAATGCCACCGATGAGTTCAGTAAAGGAAGCTACGACAAGTCAAACGGAAAATACACAGACGTGAGTGCCGACTTGGGTGTGAACTGGAGTAAGCAGATGGGCAAGCATCTCGTGTTTCTCAACGGACAGTTCAACCTTACCAACAACAACTATTCCACTGTGGGAGTAAGAGCCGTGGGATTCCCTAACGACCAGATGAACGATATTACCTATGCCGTACAGTATGCCAAGAACAGCGCACCTACGGGCACTGAAGGCATCAGCCGCACAGTGGGAGGACTTGCCTCGCTCAACTATTCCTATGACGAGCGTTATCTGTTCGACGCCAACTACCGGCTCACCGGCTCTTCAGAGACCAGCCGAGACAACCGCTGGGGCTCGTTCTGGTCGGTTGGTGCTGGATGGAATGTGCATAATGAGAAGTTTATGAAAAGCCTGAAATGGGTTGACCGCCTGAAGCTGCGCGGCTCATTTGGATACACCGGCAGCCAGGGCTTCAGCTCATACGATGCCAAAGCCACCTTTACTTACTACACCAATGCCTCGTACAACGGGCAGATAGGCTCATATGTGAAGAAGCTTGCCAACAACGACCTGCGCTGGCAGGAGAAGTATGACACTAATGTGGGCTTCGACCTCACGGTGCTCGACAACCGTCTCACCGCACGGTTCGACTATTACATATCTACCACCGACGGTATGATAACCAATGTCACCGTGCCTTTAACCACTGGATTCTCAACCTATGTTGCTAACCTTGGCAAGGTGGAGAACAAAGGTTTTGAGGCTTATCTTAACTGGCGGGCACTTTCGGCTGGGCGTGACTATGTGAACGCATTTGCAAGCGTGGCGGCAAACACCAACACGCTGAAGAAAATCTCAAACAGCCTTCGTGCATGGAATGAGCAGCAGGACAAGACCATGATTGCCGACAAACTCACCACCCCGTCGGTGAAATACTATGAGGGCTGCTCGATGAATGCCATCTGGGCAGTGCCGTCGCTCGGCATAGACCCGCAGAACGGAAAGGAGATATTTGTAAAGAAAGACGGCACCGTGACCTATGACTACGACATAGCCGACCAGGTGGTGTGCGGAGACAATCAGCCAAAGTATAATGGCACGATAGGTATTAATGGCGAGATAAAAGGCTTCGGATTCTCTGTCACCGGCAGTTACCGCTGGGGCGGACAGATGTACAACACCACGCTTGTGGAGAAGGTGGAGAACTGCAACCTTGAATACAATGTTGACCGTCGGGTGCTCACTGACCGTTGGCAGAAGCCTGGCGACATGGCTCTATATAAGGCTGTTACCGACATGAGTGTGACTTATCCCACGTCGCGCTTTGTGGAGGACTACAACCTCTTCACGCTCAGTTCACTGAGCCTGTCATATGATTTCCGCGACTGGAAATTTGTGAAAAACTCATTCCTTGAGCGTCTTAAGGTCAGTGCATATACAAGCGACCTGTTCCACATTTCAAGTGTGAAGATAGAGCGCGGTACCAGCTATCCGTTTGCCCGCACGTTCTCATTGTCGGTGCAGGCTACTTTCTAAACAAATAACTACACATTAATTATATATAATAGAATATAAAGATGAAAAAAATACATATTTCCATTTTAGCCCTGCTCACTGCCAGCATGTCGCTGGTGTCGTGCAACGACTGGCTTGATGTAAGCCCCAAGTCGCAGCTGGAGCAGGACGACCTGTTTGGCCGTGAGAGCGGATATAACGACCAGCTGACTGGTGTTTACACCAAGATGTGCGAGAACAGCATGTACGGACTGCAGATGAGCATAGGCTTTGCCGAGGTGCTCTCGCAAAACTACGACATCAATACCAGCAGCGATGAGTGGCGCTATGTGCGTGAGTACGATTATAAAAATTCGGGTGTTGAGGCTGTCATCAACAACATCTGGCTTAACACCTACAGCTGCATTTCCAATCTCAACATTATGATTGAGAGCCTTGAGGCTGCCGACAAGACGATGTTTACGGCAGGCAACGACTCGGTGTATCTTGGCGAGGCGATAGGTCTGCGCGCCTATTTGCATCTTGAGATGATGCGCTATTTTGCCTGCGCCCCGTCGATGGACAGCAGTGCCAAGGGCGTGCCCTTTGTCACACAGTATGGCGTGAAGGTCACGGGACAGAAGACCGTTGCCGAGACCATGCAGCTCATCATCAACGACCTGCTCAGGGCACGCGACCTGCTCAAGGCTGACCCCGCATGTCAATATTCTGAGCGCTTTGAATGGAATACGGCAACAAGCCAGCGCTCGCCACGTTTCAACTATAACGCCTGTGTGGCAACGCTGGCACGTGCCTATATGTGGAATGGCGACAAGGAGAATGCCCTGAAGTATGCCAATGAGATTATAGACATTAATGACGGTGAGGAGCAGTTGCTCAACCGTCCGTTCTCGTGGGTGTCGCCCACTGTGTTCCAGAGCAGCAACAAGCACGACTATCAGCCGTCATTCTACACCGAGCATATCTTCAGACTGTCAATAAACGAGTGGGAGGACAACGGAAATAAATACTTCCATAAGGAGAAAGGTGTGAACAGTCTCAGTCCGAGCTATGACTATGCCAACGAAATTTATGAGCTTTCAGCCGGACTGGGAGCCGACTATCGTCTGGTATATGCCTTCGATCAGGACGGCAGCGAGCGCTATCTCAGCAAATTCTGGTAT
>JAGAPI010000277.1 GCA_017623335.1 Prevotella sp. | reverse complement strand
TGGGGTCAGACGTTTGCTCTTCCGATCTAACAAAAACAAAAAAAATATTAAAAAACGTTCTTATTTAAAAGATTATTCATTCTTCATTCTTCATTCTTCATTTTTTTTTAGTAACTTTGCACCCCGTGAAGAGACAAACTCTTATATTTATAATATTGTGTGCGGTCATTGCAACAATGGCTATGGGATATTCCACACCGAGAAGGGACAAGGGCGGAAGTGCTGACAGGGACACCGCTTTGTTCCAGAAGGATTCTGTGGAACAGGATACCGTTGTCCATGCCGGAGTGCCTGCCGACACAGCGGCCGTTGTCATTCACAACGGTCCCGATACCACCCAAATGGACTCCATGCAGCTTGCCATATACCGCCACAACAAGGCAATAGACGACTCGCTTGCCTTTGACAGCCTGAACCGCAAGCGTAAAAACGGTATTGATGCGCCCGTGCACTATACCGCTGAAGACTCCATCGTATATGATGCCACCACGGGACTTGCCCACCTCTATGGCTCGTCGACGGTGAAATATGCCGACATGGACCTTGCCAGTGAGAAGATATACATCAATCTTGACAGTTCTGTGGTACATGCCACAGGTGCTGCCGATTCCACAGGCACGCTGTTTGGCACTCCAAACTTCAAGATGGGCAGCGATGAGTATGAAAGCGACACGATGGCATTTAATTTCAAGACCAAGAAAGGACTCATCAACGGTGTGTACACACAGCAGGAAGACGGCTATCTCACCAGTGAGCTGTCAAAGCGCAACGACAAGGGCGAGATATTCATACAGCACGGACGCTATACGACGTGTGACAAACCGCATCCTGACTTTTATATAGCATTGTCAAGAGGAAAGATGCGCCCGGGCAAGGATGTTGTGTTTGGACCGACTTACCTTGTGGTGGCGGATGTTCCGCTGCCGCTGGCAATACCCTATGGTTTCTTCCCTTTCTCAAAAAGCTACAGCAGCGGACTCATTATGCCTACTTACGGCGATGAGACAGAGCGGGGCTTCTATCTGCGCGACGGAGGATATTATTTTGCAATAAGCGACAAAATGGACTTGAAGCTGCTCGGCGAAATTTACACCAAGGGCTCATGGGGACTGTCGGCAGCCAGCAACTACCGCAAGCGCTACAAATATAGCGGCAGTTTCTTTGCCAGCTATCAGAACACCATCAACGGCGAGAAAAACATGCCTGACTATGCCAAGCAGACAAGTTTCAAGATACAGTGGAGCCACAGGCAGGATGCCAAGGCTAATCCTTTCCGCACGCTGTCGGCAAGCGTAAACTTCGCCACCAGCAGCTATGAGCGCAACAACCTCACCTCGATGTACAACCCGCAGAGCATGACGCAGAGCACACGTACCTCGTCGGTGAGCATGACCAACACCTTTTCGAGCATAGGCATGACGCTGAGCACCACCATGAACCTCAACCAGAACATGCGTGACTCTACCATTGCGCTCACTCTGCCCGACGTAAACATCAGCATCAGCCGCTTCTATCCCTTCAAGCGAAAGAAGGCGGCAGGCAAGGAGCGGTGGTATGAGAAGATTTCGATGAGCTATACCGGTCATCTCAGTAACTCCATCAACACCAAGGAGGACAAGCTGATGCACTCCAGTCTCACGCGCGACTGGCGCAACGGTATGCAGCACACCATACCAATACAGGGCAACTTCACACTGTTTGACTATTTAAATATAAACCCTTCGATAAACTTCACCGACCGCACATATACTAATAAGGTGAAAAAATCATGGGATGCTGAGACAGGCAGAGAGGTGAGCGACACCATCGACGGTTTTTATAATGTGTACAACTGGACCATGAGTGTATCGGCATCAACGAAGCTATACGGTATGTTCATTCCCAACAGAAAGATTTTTGGCGACAAGATTCAGGCTATACGCCACGTCTTCACGCCAAGCCTAAGCTTCAACTATGCCCCTGATTTCAGCGCAAGCCGTTACGGATATTATGAGAATTATCAGAAAACCAATGCCGACGGTACTGTGGAGCTGGTGGAATATTCTCCCTATCAGGGCTCGCTCTACGGAGTGCCGGGCAAGGGCAAGACTGGAAGCATCGCAATGTCGATATCCAACAATGTGGAGATGAAAATCAAAAGCGATGATGACAGTACTGGTGTGAAGAAAATCAGTATTATCGATGAGCTTGGCGCCAACATGTCATACAATTTGGCAAGCAAGATTCGTCCGTGGAGCGACCTCACCACCAATCTTCGTCTCAAGCTCTCGAAGAGCTATACCTTCAACATGAACGCTGTGTTCAGAACTTATGCCT
>JAGAPI010000276.1 GCA_017623335.1 Prevotella sp. | reverse complement strand
GAGGCTTTTCCCCAATGTAAACTTCATTGGTGTTGACATTAAGGGAGCACGTATGTACACAGGTGCAAAGCAGGCATTGGAGGAGAATCTTACCAACGTTGCTTTTCTGCGCACCAACATTGAGATTATCGACCGCTTCTTTGCTGCGGACGAGGTGCAGGAGATATGGCTCACGTTCAGCGACCCGCAGATGAAAAACTGGCGCAAGCGTCTGTCGAGCACAATGTTCCTCAACCGTTACCGCCGCTTCCTGGTGGACGGCGGTTTGATACATCTGAAAACAGATTCAAACTTCCTGTTTACATATACCACGTATCTTGTGGAAAAAAATTCGCTGCCGGTGGTGTTCAGAACCGAGGACTTGTATCACAGTGTGATGCCCGATGAAAAGATACTTTCTATACAGACTTATTACGAGTCGATGTGGATAGAACGCGGGCTGAACATAAGATACATGAAGTTCCAGTTGCCTCGTAGCGGCGAGCTGGTAGAGCCCGATGTGGAGATACCGCTCGACGAGTACCGCAGCTTTAAGCGCGATAAGAGAAGTGGCTTGGAAACAAGCAAATAAAGATTTTCAATAAAGAAATAATAGAACGGTTATTATGAAGAGAATTTGTGCAACGGTGATGCTGGCGGTGTGCGGAGCATTGTGTTCGTTTGCCGGTGATGATGTTGCCGGCAGACAGTTTGTAAAGGCAGACAGTGATGCGCTGAGTTGGGTAGGGCGCGTGGACCTGAAGAAGGGCTATGCCGACTTCACCTTTCCGGGAGTTCAGATGCGCACCGGTTTCACAGGCTCTTCATTGCAGATGCTGACAAAGGCTAACAGCGGCTATTTTGTTGTGGAGATAGACAACCGTCCGGCGTTTAAGATACGCTCCACGCCGACCGACTCGCTGCTGACTCTCGCCGCCAACCTCGGCAAGGGACAGCATAAGGCGGTGGTGACACTTGTGTCGGAAGGTTACGAGATGCAGCCGCGCATCTATGGATTGTATGTTGACAAGGATGCCACGGTAAAGAGTGTGGCGCTGCCCGGGCGCAAAATAGAATTTATAGGCAATTCCATTACCTGCGGCTATGGCAATGAGGCGGTAAGCGAGAAGTGTGGATTCGACTATGCCACCGAGAACCAGTGGGATGCCTACGATGCGCTGACTGCCCGCAAGCTGAACGCACAGTGCTTTGTGGTGGCGCGCTCGGGCATTGGCATCTACAGGGATTATGGTGCGCCGCGTCAGGGCACCGACTACAACATGCCAAACACATATAAATATATCCAGTTTGGGCAGAAGGGCGAGCTGTGGGATTTCTCACGCTTCACTCCCGATGTGGTGTGTCTTAACCTCGGTACCAACGACACCAGCCTTGACACCTACGACACTACGCTGCTCACCCGTGGCTACGTGGAGTTTGTGAAAACTCTCCGCTCGCATTATCCCAATGCAAAAATTGTGCTGCTCACCGGAACAATGATGAGCGGTAAGGCTCTTGAGGATGTCAAGCGCGCTCTCGACACGGCACAAAATGCCGCCGCCGACCGTGGCGACAACAATGTCTACCGTTTCGACATGACGCCAATGATGCCAGGACCGGGAGTGTATGGTGCCGACTATCATCCGTCGGCAGCAAGCCATCAGAGAATGGCGGACGAACTGAGCGCGTATCTCCGTCGGCTGATGAACTGGTAAGTAAGGATTTTGAAGTATATATATATAAATAAGGTGTAACGGAAAAATATCATTTAGTGTTTAGATGAAGACAAGATTGATTTTGGTATTTATCGGAATAGTGTGTGTGTTGGGAAATATTGATGCCAAACAGCGTGACAGGCGTATGTTGCGCCGTGTGGCTGTGGACAGTATGGCGATTCTTAATGCATATGCTGACTCGCTGCGCATGTTTGAACATAAATATGACTCGCTGCTGCATGTTCACGACTCTTTGAAACAGGTTGCGGATGGCGACGGCAGATTGTACCGCCTGTTCTCGCCGCTGACATTTTTTCATTCCTCTGCCAAGAAAAATCTTTCTATATTCAATTCCATGGCAAATGTCGATGAGGTGGACGACGAGGTGGATAATGTTCTGATGAATATTTATCTGAAACGTCCTGACCTTGTGCGCAATAGCGAGACAAAGCTGAAGGATGCCGGAAAGATAAGGAATGACGTGGTGGATAAAAAGGTGAAGGTGAAAAATGACATCGTGGAGCGTGTGGAAGTAAAGCCTGAGGACAAGTTCCTTCCGGCGCCAACCATGGGAATTGTCATAATGAAGCCTAAGTTTTGGACGTACAACGGCAACGGCAATCTGCAGTTTATCCAGAACTATGTGAGCGGCAACTGGTATAAAGGTGGCGAGAGTAATTACTCGATGGTGGGCGACGTGACCCTCAATGCCAACTACAACAACAAGAGCCGTCTGAAGTTTGAGAACAAGCTGGAGCTGAAGCTCGGTTTCCAGACTTCACGCGGCGATACCCTCCATAAGTTCAAGACCAACAACGACCTTATACGTTACACTGGTAAGTTAGGACTGCAGGCACATAAGCAATGGTATTACACACTGCAGCTGCTGGCTTACACGCAGTTTACACAGGGACTGAAAAGCAACGACAAGAAAGTGTATAGTGATTTTATGTCGCCGTTCAATGTAAACCTTGGTGTCGGTCTCGATTACACCATTGCGACAAAGAACAACCGTTTGAAGGGAAATGTGAATATGTCATTCCTGTCGTTCAACTTCAGATATGTCGACCGCAGGGATTTGTGGAACAGCTATAAGACCGGAAACCACCACACGCTGGAGGAGTTCGGTTCGCAGCTTACTGCCAATGCCGAATGGAAAATCAGTGAGCAGGTGTCGTGGAAAACACGTCTCTATTGGTACACGTCCTACAAGCGCACACAGATAGAGTGGGAGAACACCTTTGCCATCAGGGTGAGCCGCTATATCAGCGCCCACATCTTCATGTATCCCCGTTTCGACGATCACAGCAAGTATGACGACAAGTTAGGCTATTTCCAGTTCCAGGAATATTGCTCTTTGGGACTTGGCTATTCGTTCTGATTAATGGCGTTATACAGAATATTTGGTATAATTTTGACTTAAATATATAAGGCTCACCCTTCATAATTTATGAAAAAGGTGAGCCTTGTTATGTGTATTCTCTTGCCCCCTTTTTCCTAACTCTAAGGGATAAAATATAGCTTTTATACTGAATAACACAAATTTTATTGTTAGTGTTTAAACAATCTTTGTTAAAAATATCTTTAAATAGATGTATCATGAAAAAAAATTGTTAACTTTGCACTCTAAGTGATTTCAAAATTCTTTAAAAATTACTGAACAAACATAATATATAACAAAATGCAATTAAGCGCATCGCAAGCAAAATATTTCGCCTATTGGCTTACCCGGAGTCTGCCGTCTGACAGTCTCGGCAAGTTCACGGCTTCTTTACAGGATGCTCAGGTCGATTTGACACCGCACCAGATTGATGCCGCTCTTTTTGCATTTAAATCACCGTTGTCTAAGGGGGCGATTCTTGCCGATGAGGTCGGATTAGGGAAAACCATCGAGGCAGGAATTATACTCTCTCAATTTTGGGCAGAACATCGTCGCCACTTGTTGATTATTGCTCCATCCAATCTTCGCAGGCAATGGGCAGCCGAGTTGCAGGAAAAGTTCTATCTGTCTTCCCGCATACTCGAATCAAAGACTTTCAATGCGTTTATAGAACAAGGTAATCTCAATCCATTTCAGTGTGATGAGATTGTTATCTGTTCCTATCAGTTTGCCAAGACAAAGGCTCCCTATCTTAAACAGACAGATTGGGACTTGGTGGTTATCGACGAGGCACATCGTCTCCGCAATGTATATAAGCCCAACAATAAAATTTCAAATACAATAAAGAATGCGCTTGCCGACCGCAAAAAGATATTGCTCACGGCTACGCCGCTTCAAAACTCAATACTTGAATTGTATGGGCTGACAACCATCATCGATGACTATGCTTTCGGCGACCTCAAGAGTTTCAAGATGCAGTATAACAGGAATCTTGATGATACCGATTATCAGAATCTGCGCCGAAGGCTTGCTCCCCTTTGCAAGCGTACACTCCGCCGTCAGGTATTGGAATATGTGCGCTATACCAAGCGTATTGCCATCTTGCAGGAGTTCTTCCCGACAAAGCAGGAACAGGAACTCTACGACCTTGTCTCGGAATATCTGCAACGCCAGCGTCTCTATGCGCTGCCCAACAGTCAGCGCCAGCTGATGACGCTCATTCTCCGCAAACTTCTTGCATCTTCCACTCATGCCATATACGGCACGCTATGTGCCCTTATAGAGAAGTTGGAGTCGAAACTCAAGCAGCAAGGTGTGGAATTGTCCGAACCAGACTTATTCCAGTCTGATTATGAGGATTATGAAAACTCGACAGAAGAATGGCTTTATGATGAAGAAGATTCAGGTGAAATGGACGATGAAGAGCTTGCCCCTGAGGACATAGAAAACATCAAGTCAGAAATAAAGGACATCGAAAAGTTCCGCGACCTTGCTTTCAAGATTAAGCGCAACTCTAAGGCTGAACAACTCTTTGAGGGATTGAACCAAGGTTTTGCGCAGTTGGAAGAGCTTGGTGCGCAGAAGAAGGCACTTATCTTTACAGAGTCGCGCCGCACACAGGATTTTCTTTATGAACTTCTTGAGAAGCGTGGCTATAAGGGAAAAGTTGTGCTTTTTAATGGCTCAAACTCTGATAAACAATCTACCGCAATATACAAGGCATGGAAAGAGAAACATAAAGGCACCTCAAAAATCACGGGCTCAGCAACAGCCGACAAGCGTGCGGCACTGGTTGATTATTTCCGCAACGAGGCTATCATTATGATAGCCACCGAGGCTGCCGCTGAAGGCATCAACTTGCAATTCTGCTCGCTCGTGGTCAACTACGACATGCCTTGGAATCCGCAGCGCATTGAGCAGCGTATTGGTCGTTGTCACCGTTACGGACAGCAGTTTGATGTGGTTGTCATCAACTTCCTCAATAAAGCAAATGCGGCTGATGTCCGCGTCTATGAACTGCTCGATCAGAAGTTTCAGCTTTTCAACGGAGTATTTGGGGCATCTGATGAAGTGCTTGGCGCCATTGGCAATGGTGTGGATTTTGAAAAGCGTATTGCACTTATCTATCAGCTTTGCCGTTCGCCTAAAGAGATACAGGAGGCATTCGATGCTCTACAGGATGAGTTGCAAGAGCAGATTTCAGACAAGATGCTGAAAGCCCGCTCCATGCTTCTTGAAAATTTTGATGAGGCTGTAAAGGAGAAATTCCGCAGTGACCTTGTAACAGCCCGCAACAATCTCAATAGGTTTGAGGAAGTATTGTGGCAGGTCACCCGCAGCTATTTTGCCAATCATGCCGATTTCAATGATGCCGACCACTCGTTTGTTGTGCATCCGTTTATGGATAATGGAGTGTTGAGCTGGTATCGCCGCTTTCCCGGCAAGTATAAAATGGTAAGCTCCGAACAGCGCCGCTCAACCCGTTTGCCCGACGATGTCAAGCCTTACCG
>JAGAPI010000275.1 GCA_017623335.1 Prevotella sp. | reverse complement strand
GCGCACATTCTTCGAGACGCTCGGCGTGGAGAACAGCAAGCGGGCTCTCGTGCACTATCCCGCCGGAACATTCCCGGGACAAAGCAAGGATTTTGCCGACAACACCCACTTCAACCCCTACGGAGCCTACGAGGTGGCAAAAATGGTGGTGATGGGCATGAAGCAAATCAACGTGCCGCTCATCAGCTGCCTGCGCAACGACTGGCAGGACTACGATGCCGCACAGCCCGACGACTTCACCACATTCAAATGGCACAACGCACCGTTCTACGACAACGTAAAACCCGACGGACAGTAATTCGCAAAAAACTTTCAATCATGAATTATAAAAAGACATTACTTTTAGCGTCAATCGCCTTTTCTCTCAGCGCCTCTGCTCAGGTGGCAAAGCCAATGGCAGACGTGAACGGCGTAAACGACGTGACTTTCGACAGTCTCGCCAAGGCGCAGACTGCAAGAATAGTGCCCGGCACATCGCGCCGCGGCAATAACCCCGTTTTGTTCCTGATTGGCAACAGCACCATGCGAAACGGCACGCTCGGCAACGGAAACAACGGACAGTGGGGATGGGGATACTTCGCCCACAAGTATTTCGACGACAAAAAAATCACCGTAGAGAACCAGGCGCTCGGCGGAATGAGCAGCCGAACGTTCTACACACGTCTGTGGGAGCCCATCCGACAGGCGATAAAGCCCGGCGACTGGGTGATAATCTCCATAGGCCACAACGACAACGGTCCCTACGACAGCGGCAGGGCGCGTGCCAGCATACCCGGCACGGGCAACGACACGCTCAACGTCACCATCAAGGAGACGGGAGTGAAGGAGACGGTCTACACCTACGGCGGCTACATGCGCATGTACATCAACGACGTGCGCCGAGCCGGAGGTCACCCCGTTCTGATGTCGCTCACGCCGCGCGATGCCTACGACGACAACGGAAAGATTGTGCGCACCAGGCACACAGAGTGGCTCAAAACCGTGGCGCGCGAGGAGAACGTGCCCTTCGTCGACCTTTGCGAGCGCTCGGCGGCAAAGCTCGACAAATACGGCAGGTGGAAGGAGCAGTATCACTTCTTCACCGACCATATCCACACGTCTAAGTTCGGCGCAGAGATGAACGCACGCTCCGCAGCCGAGGGGCTGGCAGAGAGCACCGACCCGCAGCTGGCACCGCTTCAGGCTATGATGCAGAACGTGGAGCCCGACCGCTACGAAATCGACCGCAGCGACGGCAGACCCACTGTGTTCATCACAGGTGACAGCACCGTGAAGAACACCGACAGCGATGAGGACGGAATGTGGGGATGGGGAGCACTGGCTTCAACCATTTTCAACGAAAAGAAGATAAACGTGGTGAACGCTGCCAAGGCGGGGCGCAGTCTCCGCTCGTATCTCAACGAGGGACGCTGGGACAAGGTGGTGAACAGCCTGCAAGCCGGCGACTATGTGCTGATAGAGTTCGGACATAACGACATCGGCAAGATTGACGAGCAGAAATACCGCGCCTGCATCGCAACTGCCGACGACACCTGCCACGTTTATCGTCTGAAGGACTTTAAGCCCATGAATGGAGCCAACGCCGAGTACGAGGTGGTCTACTCTTTCGGCTGGTATCTCAAGAAATATATTCAGGATGTGCGCGAGCATGGCGCAACTCCCATCATTGTGTCGCTCACTCCGCGCAACGAGTGGACCGACGGCAAGATTGAGCGCCGAAACGACACCTACGGCAAGTGGTACCGCCAGATAGCCGAGGAAACTGGCACAGAGTTTGTGGACCTTCACAACCTCACTGCCGACTATCTCGACAAAAAGTGCGGCAGCAAGGAGAAGGCAATGAAATACTACAACCACGACCACACCCACACCTCGAAGCTCGGAGCCGCAACCAACGCCAAAAACGTGGCTAAGGGGCTGAAGAAGAACAAGAGCGGGCTGGCGAAGTATTTGAAGTAAAGGGAAGTGAAATTTGCGGCAAACTCGCGCAGTTTGCCGCAAATGTCCAAACTTTCTCAGTTTTTATACACCTATATTTTGCCCACACCGGCGAATAAAGTACGATTCCACCGTCATTTGTACAGTTTTCGCCCTATGGTTACCATTATTTTTTGTAACTTTGCACCAAGAAATTAAATTCTTAGTTTATATTTCAATTTTTCAAGATTGGTTAGTTTAATGCAAGTTTAGTAGTTTTTTTATTTGTCTTATTCGCCAAACAGACATACTCCGTGAGGAGGGCAAAGAAAAGGCAAAAAGGAAGCCCGCTGTGCTGTGAAGCACGGCGGCTTTCCTTATTCACCTGTTCACTCCGGATACGGCAAAGCGGGGACTGGACAGATGCGTTGTCTTTTGATTAAAAAAAATATTGTAAAAAAACAGATTTTAATCTAACAGACCTTAAAATAAGAAGAATAATGCCCCTTTTTTCTTAATTAACACATAAAAATGCTGATTTTTCGGGAAATGTGATTAACTTTGCAGCCAAATTCATTCTATTAAAATCAGATATGAGAAAAATATTCATGTTGTCTGGCTTTATGGCTGGGGTGCTCATGTGTGTCACCTCCTGTCTCAATACCGACGATAACGAGGTGACATTATACGAGGATGCCGCTGTTACTAACTTTTATATCTCATCGGCAGATGTGGAGTATCACACTCTTTCTTCCAAGGGTGAGGATTCCACATACATAAAGGCAAACACAGATGTGGCTAAGATAAAATTCTTGATTGACCAATATCAGGGAAAGATATACAACGTTGACTCGCTGCCATACGGCACCGACGCCAAGAAGCTGCTCTGCTCGTACAGCACGAAGAGCAACGGAACATTTGTGATGAAGACCCTTAGGAAAAACGAGGACGGCACCACCGCCAGCGGCGGCAGTGAAGACGATTACGTGTGGGCGTATGTAGCCACAACCGACTCCACTGACTTTTCTTATCCCAGAACGGCGAGGGTGTACGCCTACACCGATCATGAGGTGTATCGCGAGTACACCATCACGGTGAATGTGAAGAAAAGCAACGACGACAGCAAGGTGTGGGAGAGAAACGACGCTGCAGTGCTGCCAAAATGGATGACCACCGACGGAGCTGTGGGATATGGCGGCGAGATGGCTGCGATTGACGGCGGAAATGTGGTTTACACCAATGCCGGCGGCAGTGTGGAGACCAACAGCGCGGCCAGCGTGCAGAAGCTGCTGGCAGTAAATCCGAGAGAGCTGTATGCCGTGAGCACCGACAACAAGCTTATAGTGAGCCGCGACCACGGTGCAACATGGATTGAGGATGCCGTGGAAGACCGCACGTTGTATCCGTCGGTTCCGCTGGCTGCAATATCGGCGGCGCGGACCGGTGTGAACGGCGTTTACCACACTGTGATGATTGCCGACCCGGGAAAAGACAACGGAATACTGGAAACATGGACCAAGACCAGCATTGGCAGCAGTGCCGACCGATGGATATGCGCTGAAATCGGAACATACAGCCTGACGGTGATGGAAAAGGTGACTATAGCTGCCGCAAACAGCGGAGAGTATTACGCCACGGGCAAAGAGGGCGAATATAAATATATATATGTGAGCCGCGACGGCGGACTGACATGGAAAAAGAATCCCGACTATGACTTGCCGGCAGGCATGAGTGGCGCGCAGTGGCTGAAACTGTATGCCACCAGTGACGGACAGCTTGTGGCTGTGTGCGACAAGGGCACATGGACGCTGAAGCTGTAAGCAGGGGAACAGGAACGAAGCTGTGAGACAAAACAGGAACAAAGCTGTGAGACGAACAGGAACAAAGCTGTGAGCAGGAAACTGTAGTTGTGAATCGGGAAAACTGAAAACAAAGCAAAAATAATCCGGATGAAAAAAACAATTCTGCGTATAATAGCCGTGTTGCTGCCCGCCTTGGCGTGCAGCGTGAGCGCGGTGGCGCAGGACGAACCGGAATACCGTATGGAAATAGGAGCCGGCGGAGGTTTGCTCGGATATGTGGGCGACTACAACAGCAGCCTTACCGCAGACCTGCAGCCCATGGGCGAGGTCTTGGCACGATACAGGCTGAACCCGCGCATGGCTCTGCGCCTTGCCGTGATGTTCGGCAAGATAAAAGGCAACATGGACGGCACCGGCACATGGTACCCCGAGAGCGGAACGCTCGCCACGGGCGGCTTCGACCGCACACTGACGGATATAGGCTTAAGCTACGAGTATAATTTCCTGCCATACGGCACAGGAAGGGAATACCGTGGCGCAAAGCCATTCACTCCGTATATAACCCTTGGGCTGGGAGTGACCGTGGCAAGCGGCGGCAAGAGCGCCGCGGGCATGAACCTGCCGCTGGGCGTGGGAGTGAAATACAAGATTGCCAACAGGCTGAACCTCGGGGTGGAATGGGCGATGCACTTCTCCACCAGCGACGAGCTTGACGGCATGAAGGACCCTTATGGAATAAAAAGCAGCGGAGCGTTTAAGAACACCGACTGCTACCACGCATTGAAGGTAAGTCTGACTTATGACATCGCGCCGAAGTGCAAGACCTGTAACAAGGACGACTGGTGAACGGCTTAAGAAAAATAAAAAATAATAAATCATATAATATATATTAAAGTATATGGCAGAGACTTTGGACATGGAGCGTATTCCACAACATATAGCCATAATCATGGATGGCAACGGCCGCTGGGCAATGGAGAGAGGGCAGCACCGCAGCTTTGGGCATAAGGCGGGAGTGGATGCCGTGAGATGCATCACGTCGGAGTGTACAAGGCTCGGAGTGAAGTTTCTCACACTCTACACTTTCTCCACCGAGAACTGGAACCGCCCTGCCGACGAGGTGGTGGCGCTGATGGGTCTGGTGCTCACATCGCTCGAGGACGAGATATTCATGAAGAACAACGTGAGGTTCAGAGTGATTGGCGACCGTTCGCGACTGCCAGTGGAGGTGCAGCAGAAACTGCTTGCCACCGAGGAGCACACTGCTGCCAACGATGCCATGACTATGGTGGTGGCGCTGAGCTACTCGTCGAAGTGGGAGATTACCGATGCAGTGAAGCGCATTGCCGCCGACGCCGCCTGTGGAAAAATCAAGCCAGAGGAAGTGGATGAAGAGTTTATCTCACAAAGACTGCAGACCAGTTTCATGCCCGACCCCGACCTGCTGATACGCACTGGCGGCGAGCTGCGCATAAGCAACTACCTGCTGTGGCAGATTGCTTACTCGGAGCTGTATTTCTGCGACACCTATTGGCCCGACTTCAATGAGGAGGCACTGCACAAAGCCATTGCCGACTATCAGAGCCGCCAGCGGCGCTTTGGAAAAACCGAGGCTCAAGTGGAAAATCAAAATTAATGCACAATTCATAATGCATAATTCATAATTGGCTGCGCTGCTATGAATGATATTATGCATTATGAAAGCGAAGCAGATGGATTTGCAAATAATTATGCATTATGAATTATGAATTAAGAATTAATAAAAGACGATGATAAAAATAAATAAGGTATTAACGGCTATTGTGATGGCATGCGGACTGGCTGTCAGCGTCAGCGCCCAGGAAAAGATTGTCAATCCCGACATTTCGTATGCCGGAACACCACGCACGCTCACTGTCGGCGGTCTTGCCGTGAAGGGTGTGGAAGGATATGAGGATTATGTGCTCACAGGATTGTCGGGCATCTCGGTGGGACAGCAGATTACTGTGCCGGGAACGGAGGTCACCAATGCGGTGAAACGTTATTGGCGCCACGGACTGTTCTCAAAGGTCACAATCACCGCCGACTCCATCGTGGGCGACAAGATATACCTGTGCTTCAACCTCGCCCTGCGCCCCAGGGTGAGCACCCTTAACTTCACCGGGCTGAAGAAGAGCGAGCGTGAGGACATGGAGGCAAAATTAGGACTGATAAAAGGCAGTCAGATTACCCCCAACATGATTGACCGCGCCAAGATTCTGGCAAAAAAATACTTCGATGAGAAGGGTTACAAGAATGCTGAGATAAACATCACGCAGCGCGACGACCCGTCGGGCAAGAATCAGGTGATACTTGATGTGGATATCGACAAGCACGACAAGATGAAGGTGCGCAATATTATCATCGAGGGCAACAAGTATCTCAGTGACGCGAAAATCAAGGGTGGACTCTTCAAGAAGGGTGCCTTTGCAAAGACGCATGAAGCGGGAAAACTTGGCTCGTTTCTCAAGGCAAAGAAGTTCACCAACGAACGTTACGAGACCGACAAGAAGAACCTGATAGAGAAGTACAACGAACTGGGCTACCGCGATGCTGTGATATTGGAAGACAGCGTGTGTAACTTCGACCAGAACCATGTTAACATCTATCTGAAGGTAGACGAGGGTGAGCGCTATTATCTGCGCAACGTCACTTGGGTGGGCAACACCGTGGTCACCACCGATTATCTCAATGCCGTGCTCGGAATGAAAAAGGGCGACGTGTACAACCAGAAACAGCTTACCAAGCGTCTGAAAGAAGATGATGACGCTGTGGGCAACTATTATTATAACAACGGTTATGTGTTCAACGATATCACCCCAGTTGAGGTTAATATTGTAGGTGACTCCATCGACCTTGAGATACGTATTGAGGAAGGACCGCAGGCACATCTCAGTCATGTGCGAATCTACGGCAACGACCGTCTGTATGAGGACATCGTGCGCCGTGAGCTGCGCACAAAGCCGGGCGACCTCTTCTCAAGAGATGCTTTGATGCGCTCGGTGCGTGACATTGCCTCAATGGGATTCTTCGACCCCGAGACAATTAATCCGAACGTAAAGCCAAACTATGTGGACGGCACCGTGGACATCAACTATGAGCTGGAGCAGAAATCCAACGATCAGGTGGAGTTCTCGCTTGGCTGGGGACAGACTGGTGTGATAGGAAAAATAGCTTTGAAGCTGAACAACTTCTCCATGCGCAACCTCTTTGGCAAAAACGACATGCACCGCGGCATCATGCCTATCGGCGACGGCGAGCAGCTGGCGCTAAGCGCGCAGACCAACGGTACCTACTACCAGAGCTATAACATCAGCTATGCCGCTCCATGGTTTGGAGGCAGGCGCCCGAATGCGTTCAACGTGAGCCTATTCTACTCAAAGCAGACTGATGTGAACAGCAATTACTACAACAGCAGTTATATGAACAGCATCTATAACTATTGGGGAGGCATGGGCAGCGTGAACGGATATTATCCTAACTATGATAATTTCCTTGACGATGACAAGTTTGTACAGATGATAGGAGCATCCATAGGATTCGGCAAGCGCCTGCGCTGGCCTGATGACTACTTCCAGCTGTCAGCAGCTCTGTCTTACACCAGATACATGCTGCGCGACTGGCGTTACTTCCTTATCTCCAACGGTAACTGCAACAACATCAACCTGAGCCTCACCCTGGCACGTACAAGTACCGACAACCAGCTGTTCCCACGCACGGGTTCGGAGTTTGTGGCTTCGGTGACACTCACTCCGCCGTGGTCACTCATGAACAATAAGGACTACAAGACGCTTGCCACCAACTCACAGTCGGCAAACTTTGAGAATGAGCAGCAGGAGAAATACCGCTGGATAGAGTACCACAAGTGGAAGATGAAGTTCAAGTCGTACACGGCTCTCACCAACTCGCAGAAGTGTTTTGTGCTGATGACCCGTGTGGAACTGGGTATCCTCGGTTCGTACAACAAGTATAACAAGTCGCCGTTTGAGACATTCTATGTGGGCGGCGACGGCATGACAGGATATTCGTCAAGCTACGCTCAGGAGACAATCGGACTGCGTGGTTACGAGAACGGCGCGCTCACTCCAAGCTATTATCAGCCGGGATATGCCTACGACCGTTTCTCACTGGAACTCCGCTATCCGTTCATGCTCGGCAACACCACCATCTATGGACTCGGATTCTGTGAAGCTGGTAATGCCTGGTACAACACCAAGGACTTCAACCCCTTCGACATGAAGCGCTCAGCAGGCTTGGGTGTGCGTATCTTCCTGCCGATGGTCGGTCTGATGGGTATCGACTGGGCTTACGGTTTCGACCGTGCCGGCTCCAATAACGCCCGTGGCGGCAGCAACTTCCACTTCATCCTCGGACAGGAGTTCTAAACAGTGTTGAGTGTTTAATAAGATAGCGATTAGCCCAATAGGCAAATATAGCAAATATAGCAAATAGGTCCAATAAGACCCATAAGCCCAATAAGCCCAATAAGCCCCATAAGCCCAATAGGTCCATAAACCCAATAAAAAAGTCAATTATGAAAAAGATTTTTATGATTATTATGATGGCGGTGGTTACCGTCACGGCGCAGGCTCAGAAGTTTGCCCTCATCGACATGGATTATATTTTGAAGAACATACCTGCGTACGAGCGTGCCAACGAGCAGCTCAGCCAGGTGTCGAAGAAATGGCAGGCTGAGGTGGAGGCTCTCACCACCGAGGCGCAGACCATGTACAAGAACTATCAGAACGAGGTGGTGTTTCTCTCAAAGGAGCAGAAGCAGGCACGTCAGGATGCGATAATGGAGAAAGAGAAACAGGCAGCCGAACTGAAGCGCAAGTACTTCGGTCCCGACGGTGAGCTGTTCAAGAAACGCACGGCGCTGATGACTCCCATTCAGGACGAGATATACAATGCAGTGCGTGACATTTCCGACTTGCGCGGCTATCAGCTTGTGCTCGACCGTGCCAGCAACTCGGGAATAATCTTCGGCAGCCCGAAGGTGGATATAAGCAATGAGGTATTGCAGAAGTTGGGATACTCGGCAAATTAATGCATAATTCATAATGCATAATTCATAATTCATAATTGGCTGCGCTAATGTGTGAGTAAAATTATGTATTGTGAAAATTATGTATTATGAAATAAAACTGCGAAGCTGATGCGCTTGCGGATAATTATGCATTATGAATTATGAATTAAAATTAATATTAATAACAATAAAAAAACTAAACGACAATGAAAAAGGTAATTTTGATGCTTCTGATGTTCACACCACTTTGTATGATGGCACAGAAGTTCGGACACGTAAATTCGCAGGACGTAATTCAGGCAATGCCGGAGTACACTCAGGCACGCACCGAGATTGAGAATCTTGCAAAGCAGTATGATGCTGATCTGAAGAGCATGCAGGACGAGCTGCAGAAGAAGAGCGAGGAGTATGAGAAGAACGAGAAGACTCTGCCCGACAACGTAAAGCAGCGCAAGCAGCAGGAGTTGCAGGAGATGTATCAGAAGATACAGCAGAGCTATCAGGACAACCAGCAGGCTCTTGCAAAGACTCAGCAGGAGAAAATGCAGGCAATCACCACCAAGGTGATCGATGCCATCAAGGCTGTGGGCCAGGCTGGCGGCTATGTGTATGTGATGGACACCGCTGCAGGCATTCCTTACATCAGCACTACGCTCAGCACCGATGTTACTGCACAGGTAAAGTCTAAACTCGGTTTGAAATAATGAACATTTTGATTAAGCAAGAGCAGAGAGGGCTTGCTCGCTATGCCGAGCGTGAAAAATGTCGGATGGCATTCAAGCATTTACTTGCGATAATATTTTCGGTAGTCTCGCTTTGCGCCTCGGCGCAAAGCGGGACTACGGCTACTGTCAAGTTCGGCTTTCTGAGCTATGAGCAGGCGTTGAAGTCAATGCCCGACTATGCCGTGACATTGTCGCAGATAGCCAAACTGAAAGACAAGTACGACGAGGAGGCAAAGCGTGTAGAGACCGACTTCAACGCGAAGTATGAGGACTTTCTCGACACTCAGGCAGATATGCCGAAGTCAATTCTGGAGAAACGCCAGAGCGAGCTTCAGGAACTGCTCAACAAGAACATCGAGTTCAAGGCAGAGAGCCGCCGGCTGCTTGCACAGGCTGAGAAGGATGCGTTTGCCCCGCTGCACGAGAAGTTGCAGCGTGCGCTGAAGGTTATCGGCGAGCAGGACGGCTATGCCTTTATCATCAACACCGACAACAATGCCTGTCCGTTTATCAATCCGGCACAGGGTACTGATGTGACACAGACGGTGGTCAGACTTTTGCAGAAACTGTAGTATTATGCACCTTCCTACACAGCCGGGACCAATTGGCGTATTTGACTCTGGGTATGGCGGACTGACCATACTTAACGGCATAAGAAAACTTATGCCGCAATATGACTTTATGTATCTTGGCGACAATGCCCGCGCGCCCTACGGGGCACGGTCGTTCGATGTGGTGTATGAGTTCACGCGCCAGGCAGTGGAGCGGCTGTTTGCGCTGGGCTGTCACTTGGTGATACTTGGCTGCAACACCGCATCGGCAAAGGCGCTGCGCACCATTCAGCAGAACGACCTGCCGCAGCTCGACTCCAAACGCCGTGTATTAGGCATCATCCGCCCTACGGCAGAGGTGATAGGCAGCATAACCAGGAAGCGCCATGTGGGAATATTCGCCACCGAGGGAACAATCAAAAGTGAGAGCTACAAGCTGGAGATACAAAAACTCTTTCCCGACATACAGGTCACGGGAGTGGCATGCCCGTTCTGGGTGCCGTTGGTGGAATACAATGAGGCAGACAGTCCGGGAGCCGACTACTTTGTGAAGAAACGCGTTGACCAGCTCATGGCGCTCGACAGCGAGATTGACACCATTATCCTCGGCTGCACCCACTATCCTATCTTGCTGCCGAAAATAAGGAAATACGTTCCGCAAGGCATAACGATAGTGCCGCAGGGCGATTATGTGGCAGGCAGCTTGAAGCAATACTTTGAACGCCATCCCGACATGGAGGCAAAATGCACCAAAGGCGGACGGGTGCATTATCTCACTACCGAGAACCCCGACAAGTTCCGCGAGTCGGCACAGCAGTTTCTCCACGAGCATGTGGATGTGGAGAACATCGTGCTGTGATTAAAATGAAGATTTTAAAAATTATGCAAGAGACAAGACAAAACAAGATAGCCCGCATGTTCCAGAAGGAGCTGAGCCTCATATTCCAGCAGCAGACGCGGGCAATGCACGGGGTGATGGTCAGCGTCACCCGCGTGAAGGTGTCGCCCGACCTCGGAGTATGCACCGCATATCTCAGCGTGTTCCCGAGCGAGAGGGGTGAGGAGATATTGAAGAACGTCAATGCAAATGCAAAGACGATACGTTTTGAACTGGGCAGCCGTGTACGCCATCAGGTGCGCATCATTCCCGAACTGCGTTTCTTCATCGACGACTCGCTTGATTACATCGACCGTATTGACGAACTGCTTAAACAGTAAAGTAATAAAAACAAAAAGATGTCCTTTCCGTTTTTTATAGCCCGACGCTATCTGTTCTCCCAAAAGAGTACCAACGCCATAAACGTAATCAGCGGCATCAGTGTGGTGGGAGTGGCTGTTGCCACCATGGCACTGGTGGTGACGCTCAGCGTGTTTAACGGTTTTCACGACCTCGTTGCAGGACTGTTTACCAACTTCGACCCGCAAATCAAGGTGTTGCCGGTAAAGGGAAAGACTGTGGCTGCCGACGACCCCGTTCTCACCGAGATACGCCGCCTGCCGCAGGTGGCTGTTGCCACCGAGACGCTCGAAGACCAGGCGCTTGTGGTGTATGAGGGGCGTCAGGCAATGGTAAAGGTGAAGGGCGTTGACGAGAATTTCGACTCGCTCACCCATATCCGCGAGATTCTTGTGGGCAACGGCGAATATTGCCTCAAGGTTGCCGACCTCTATTACGGCATAATCGGCATACGCCTTGCCGATGCGCTCGGCACGGGCTATAGCTTCAAGGAGCCTCTCAAGGTGTATGCTCCGCGGCGTGAGGGACAGCTCGACATGATGAATCCCGAGGACGGTTTCATTGAGGACGAGCTTCTGTCGCCAGGCGTGCTTTTCAGCGTGCAGCAGGCAAAATACGACAAGAACTACATCATTACCGACATAGCCTTCGCCCGCCGCATGTTTGAGCAGCAGGGCATGCTGTCGTCGCTGGAGCTGCGGCTGAAGCCCGGCAGCGACTTCGACGCGGTAAAGGAGCGGATGCGCGAGATTGCCGGCGACAAGTTCCGTGTGCTCGACCGCTTTGAGCAGCAGGAGGACACCTTCCGCATAATGAAAATCGAGAAGTTCATGGCATACATCTTCCTCACGTTCATTCTCATCGTGGCATGCTTCAACATCATCAGCAGTCTGTCGATGCTTATGATCGACAAAAAGAACGATGTGGTGACGCTCCGCAACCTCGGAGCGAGCGACAGCCAGATGACCTCCATCTTCATGTACGAGGGGCGTATGATTTCCGTCTTCGGTGCCATTCTTGGCATTGGTCTCGGTCTTCTGCTCTGCTGGCTTCAGCAGCAGTACGGCATTGTGGGTCTCGGCTCTTCGTCGGGCTCGTTCATCGTCGATGCCTATCCTGTGAGCGTTCACCCCGAGGACATCATCGTGATTTTCATCACCGTAATCCTTGTCGGCTTCGTGGCAGTGTGGTATCCCGTGCGCTACTTTGCGCGGCGGATAATGGGATAATAAAAAATGGAAACAGACAAGTGTATTGAGATATTGGAGCAGGCTGGCGTTAAGCCTACATCAGTGAGAATACTGGTGTATAAAGCCATTATGGAGATGGAGGAGTCGTTCAGCCTTGCTGACCTGGAGATGAAGCTGCTCAGTGCCGACAGGTCGAGCATCTTCCGTGCGCTCACTCTCTTCAGCCAGCATCATCTCATACACTCGTTTGAGGACGGCAGCGGTTCGCTGAAATACTGCATGTGCCACAACCACGGTCAT
>JAGAPI010000274.1 GCA_017623335.1 Prevotella sp. | reverse complement strand
ACCGGCCGCTTTGGCTGGATAAGGATGCACACCATGTCGCTTTGGGAATCTGGCGACTCAACAGGCGACGTAAGCCTTGGCAGTTTATTCTCACAAGGCAATGATGTTGACGGTGCAAGCAGTCTCGACATCCAGCAAATAGCATTCCTGATTTGCCGTGGCGGATGGCCCAAGTCCTCATTTAAGACCAATGCAAGGAGCGCACTCATTGAGGCAAGGGAATATGTGGAGGCAGTGTGCCGCAGCGACATTTCCCGTGCTGACAACGTGCAGCGCAATGCCGAATTGGCACGCCGGCTGATGCGTTCTTATTCACGCCATCAGGGAGGACAGGTGTCTGTGGGCAGCATCCTTTCCGACATAAGGGTGAATGAGGCCAGCGAAACAACAGAAGCAACTGTTGCATCATATATAAATGCACTGAAGCGTATTTTTGTTATCGAGGATATGGCGGCATGGAATCCCAACCTCAGGTCGAAGACTGCCATACGCACCAGCGACACAAGGTATTTCACCGACCCGTCGATTGCAGCAGCCTCGCTTGGTCTCGGACCGGAAGACCTGTTGGACGATCCCAACACCATGGGACTGCTCTTTGAGACAATGGCTGTACGCGACCTGCGGGTTTATGCCGAGGCTCTTGACGGACAAGTTTATCACTATCGTGACAAAAACGGCCTTGAGTGTGATGCCATCCTACATCTACGCAACGGCAAATATGGACTGATAGAGATAAAATTGGGTGGTGACACACTGATTGAGGCAGGAGCTGCAACACTAAAGAAACTTGCTTCAAAAATTGATACGGAAAGAATGAAGTCACCATCGTTTATGATGGTGCTCACAGCCATTGGTGAATATGCCTATCGCCGTCTCGACGGAGTTTTAGTGGTACCCATCGGCAGTTTAAAGGACTAACAATAAAGATATACAATGAACATAAATCTTAGCAACAAGGTGAAAGGATTTGCGGCGGGCATCATTGCCGCTGTGTGTTACGGAACAAACCCGCTGGGAACGCTGGAGCTGTATGCCGACGGCTACAACTCGGCGTCGGTGCTTACCTACCGCTACCTGCTGGCGGTGGTGATGTTTGCCGCGGTGATGATGGTGCGCAGGGAGAGCTTCGCCATAAAGTGGGGGCACGCCATACGCCTGTCGGCACTGGGAGTGATGTTTGCCCTGTCGTCGATAACACTCTACGTTAGCTTCCACTACATGGAGGCGGGCATCGCCAGCACCCTGCTGTTTGTCTATCCCATTATGACCGCCGTGCTTATGACCACATTCTTCCACGAGCGTGTGACGTGGACCACTGCCACGGCGATAGCCCTCGCAGTGGCTGGCGTGGCAATGCTGTATCAGGGCGACGGCAACAGCAAGCTGAGCACTACAGGCTTTGCGCTGGTGATGATGTCGTCGCTGCTCTATGCCGTGTACATCATCTCCGTGAACAGAGGGCACACCACGGCAATGTCAAACCTCAAGTTCACATTCTACATACTGGTGTTCGGATTGCTCACCATGCTCGCCTTCTCGTTCATCTCGGGCGAGCCAGTCATGATGCTCTACACTCCTAAGCAGTGGCTCTGCGCCATACAGCTGGCACTGCTGCCCACCGTACTGTCGCTGTTTTTCATGACCGTCTCCATCAACCTCATCGGCAGCACTCCTGCCGCCATCATGGGAGCACTCGAACCTGTCACAGCCGTAGCCATCGGCGTGCTTGTCTTCGGCGAGTCGTTCTCGCTGCGTTTGGCTCTTGGCATCGTCTCTATCCTTGCCGGAGTGACAATAATAATTGCACGCAAGCAGAAACCGGCGCAATAATTATATTTATTCCGCCAGGGTCTTTTGCAATGTCTGCCTCAGCTGGTTGCCGTTGCGCAGGTCATTACGGAGACTGTAGTGCCCCGACTTGTCAACCAACACGTATGATGGAATGCTGTCAATGCCAAACTTGCCTGTGATATAGTTCCATTGCTCATTGTTCAGACGGTAGTGCAGTCCCTTGATGCCGGGAATCATATTCATATAGGTGGAGACGGGAGAGGACTCGTTGGCAATATATATCCATACGAGACTGTCATTATTCAGTTCACTCTGTTTGAGCGGCTCGTTATGCTTTATGGCTTCACGGCACGGACCGCACCATGTGTTCCAGAAATCCACAAGTATCACCTTGCCTTTGTAAGGGGCGATGATGGCATCGAACAGATGCTCTACAGCAACATCGGGAACAGGCTCGACCTTGCCATTCGAAGTTTCCAATATCCGCTTGGCGTCTGCCTGTATTTGGCTGAAGACATTATAAAAGAACGGCGTGTCCATGGCTTTTAGCCCGGCAAAGTCGCTGTCGCTCAATTGTACGTTTACAGCCTTGTCTTCGTATCCTGCCACCTGACGTAAATCCTTAAGCAGACCATGCTGCAGACAGTCCTTCGAAATCCACTCTGTTCTCGGGTAATATACAGCATTCACAAAACTCAGAATCTCACTGCCCATCAGCAGCTTTGTGTCGTTGACATCAAACAGGCGGCATACTCTTTGCACGTCCTCCGCTCTCAAAGGAGCGATGCTGTCCGCAGGAATTTTACTGCCCCATGATTTGTGAACACTCCGATAGTTATGCTCACGGAAGTCCTGAGCCATGGCAATGCACGCCTCCTGTCTCAGTCTGAGTATCTGATACTCCTTGTCCAACTGTGAGCGACAGTTTCTGCTCACGCTGTCCGCCAATGACTTGTAGGTATTAATCACATGGTCAGCGTATTCCTCCGAGGTCATCCTATAGTCGGCAAAGTCACCCGTGAGCAAATTGAGACTGTAGCAGGGGCGGTAATCCTGCTTATTGATAAATTTATTCAGTCCGGCATACTTTCCGCTGGTGTATAACCGTTGGAACGACGGGGAGCACTGTTGCATAAATATATTGCCACTCTTGTAATTAACATAGGACCAATAGTGCCAGCTTCGTGAATCAACATAAAGGTCAATGGTCTCGCCGGGAGTCAGCCACACGTCGCAATAGCCAGAATTGTCTACAACGACAAATGCTAATGCCGTACCATACTGCTGAAAGGTCAGCTCACCCTCGCCGCTCTTCGGGTCAATCTTTATCTCCAGTTCCTCCTGTTTGCCCAAGATGTTATTCACATACAGATTTGCGCTGCTGATGTTATACTCAGGACGGTATTGCAGGAAATGGAGTCGCACGGTGGTCTTGCCGCACTCAAAGATGGGGGCGGGCACTGCGTCTGGAACGGTGACGTTGGCCACGCTTTCCGGCACATCATCGGGATTGTCGAATGTTTTCTTGCCTGTAAGGTCTATGCCATAGAGCTTGAAGCAGTCCTCACAGTCCGACTCTATAAAGTCAAACATCTGCGTATTCACGGGCATCGGCTCAAAACACAGGGCAAAGTTTGCCGTGCCCGACCCCGACATCCATAAAAGCGAATCGGGCTGTATGCCCTCCGCCCCAGTGAGCATATACTTCCTACCGTCAGCCTTCAGATAGGAGTCTGCCGATATGCGGATACATGAGTGCGGACGTGAATATGCGTCCATATACAGAATTGTGGTTTCTTTTGTCAACTCCACTTTTGAGATATAGACTGACGAGGTGTTACTCATCTCGGCTAACGGATATTCCACCGTCTTGCCCTTCACCGCACAGAAAACCTGCGCTGACAGCAGGACTGCGATACATGTCATGGCATGCCGCATCGTTAATAATAATGTCCGTCTCATAGTATCATTTAATTTGATTTATGTATCTTTATCCCTATCACGTAATAGTGGGGAGACAGCTGCTCGATTTCTGACAGTTTGTCTGGCGTCAGCTCGTTGTCACCGCAAAAGCGGAATATATTGAACTGCTCATCATACCAGAAACTGCCATACATGACGAGCGGAATGAACTTGTCATATTCGAATACGCTTATTTTATATGGTCTGGTATCGTATTCCATATAAGTTGTTTTGTTGGCCTTTGGGTCGAATACTGGTCGAAGTTTCATAAATACAGGCATGCTGACGCCATTCTCCATGTCAATATATGCCGTTCCGAGAGAGTCATTCTTTATAGGGGTAAAGTTGACGGTTATCTTTTTCGACACAGTGTAAATGCCTTTCTCCACATCGTATGCCTCTCCCTTCGCAATAACTTCCTGACGGGTTTCCTCACTAAATCCAGACAACATGATTCTGTTAGGGCGGAAGATTCCCATATGTGTCCGCTCCGACTTGACTTTCCCGCATTCACACTCCCGCAGCACAAATTCGAATATGCGTGTGCTGTCGCATAGCGAACTGATGTCGAACGAGAAAACCTCATAATT
>JAGAPI010000273.1 GCA_017623335.1 Prevotella sp. | reverse complement strand
GGGCGCGTGCCTCTGTGAGTTCGTGAAAGCATTCAGCACAGAGCCTGCACTGATTGCATAGAAAGCGCGGAGCGCGAGGGACACCGGACGCGGGAGCGTCCCCTCCGCTCCGTCAAGGAGCGGAGCGAAGGGGTTTGGAGACTTTTTAAAATTTATTAAAATTCGTTCTTTGACTTATTGTTTTTGACAGAAAAAGTGTACCTTTGCACCCGCTTTTACAAAAAGCAGGTAGAACTTCTTAGCGCGGTTTGCGTGGTGCCGGTTGTCTTGGCAATGCTGACAACGGTGGCAATGCCGGCTCGGCGTACCTCAATGGTAACAATGCCCCCTCGGATGCCAATGCGAACATGGGCGCGTGCCTCAATGGATTTAAAATTGCATGGAAGTGAGCCTTCCCTATCGGGAGAACATATCGAAAGATGACGGCGAGACTCGTAGGATTATGCCGAGCGTCATACCCGTCGGGACAAATCTACAGATGTCCCAACAGACCCATTAATGTTTCACTCAGACCCACTTGAATCCCTATGCGACGCATCAAGGATGGTAAGGAGAACGAGACGCTGGAGAATGCTCAGAGGGCATACGACAAATATTCTGAGGGTAAGCGCAAAAGGCGCGACATCATCGAATATGAGAAAGACCTCGACGCAAACCTGCGCCTTGTGCTCGATGACATCATTAATGAGACTTTTGTGCCTTCGGGCTACAAAAAGAAAGTTATCTTTGAGAAAAAGGAGAGGCAGCTTGCCAAGGCTCCTGTGCACGACCATGTGACAGAGGCTGCGGCTATACTGCCTTACGAACAACAGGTGTACGACGGCATTTCTTGGCGTGCGCCTGCTGTGCGCCCTGGACTCGGCAACCATGCCATGTTCCGCTTTATCCGTAATGATTTATATCGGAGCAGCCAGCGTGAGGTGTTCTATAACCTCTCAATGGACATTCATCACTACTTCCCTATGATGGACCACATTGTTCTCAAACAAAAAGTGGACAATCGCTTCAAATCGGGAAAAATTCGGCGGTTTATATATAAGGTGATCGACAGTTACCAGCAAGGTGCGCCGCTTGGAATCAAGCTGGCACAGCTGTATGGTATGCTGTACTTCTCTGATTTCGACAGGCTTGCTGAGCGGTGTTTCCGCATCGTTGATGACCCGGAAAAGCTGACCTACTGGAAACAGTGGTACATCTCTGAAAAGATAATGACGGCTCGGACTCCAGATGAGGAGGCAGAACTGGCACATGGCTCGATATGGCTTGGAGAGCGTTTTGAGCGCTTTTGCCGTGAAGGGCTGAAGCACTATTATCGCTTTGTTGACAATATCATCGTCATGCATGAGGATAAGACATTTTTGCGCTTTATACGCATTCAATGCCTGATGATTCTTGAGCGTGACTATCACTGCACGCTCAACCAAGACCATCAAATCCGTCCCACTTGGATGGGAATAAGAGTCTGCGGATATGTCTTTTTCCACGACCACGTTGAGATGTGCAAGCGCAACAAACAGCAACTGGCGAGGAATATCCGTAAGCTGCAGAAGAAAGGACTCGACGAGGAGCAGATACGCATCAGGCAGTCAAGCCTCATTGGTTTTGTGAAACATGCTGATACGGTTAATTTATTTAAATCATTAGGTATGGAAAAATCACTCGGTAAAATCATCAAAAAAAGACGGACAAAACCGCCGTTTAAGGGCATGGACCCAGAACAAAAAGTGCCATTTTCATCTATTGTCACAAAGCATAATGTGCCAGCGGGGGGGGAGTTAAAGCTGTTTTTGACAGATTATGTCATCACGGACTCTAAAATCGCTAAAAAAGATGTTGCTGTCACGATAGAGGATAGCAACGGCAACACATCACAGGTGATTCAGAAACAGCCGGAGAAGGCTCTCGCCATTAGATTCAAGCGAATTATCCGTACAACCGAAATCACCGAAAACGGCAAAACGGTCGAACGGCATCAATTCGCAAAGAAGAGGGATTCTGATGGCAATCCAACAGAAGAGGATGCAGAGTATTACGCTTTTACAGGGTCGAAAATAATGATAGACCAGGCAGAGAGGGACTTCTCTATCGAGGATTTACCGTGTCCGACGGTGATCCAAGAGGTTGAGATGCCAAACGGAAAGACTTACACTAAATTTACATAGTTATGAATAAAACTTATACAAAAATCTACTCAGAGCGGAAAGGTATGAGTAAGTATGACAATGAGAATGTCATTGTTTACCTCAATGAGGCTGTTATTAAAAATTTTGTTCCTGAGGACGTTGCGGAGGGCACAGAGATAAAGCCATACACGGCTTATCAGTACACAGGCACTGAGCCTGATGGCGGTACTCTCATACCATCAAGTGACATCGGGGACAGAGGGCAGCTGGTGAATGGAATCATCAGAACCAAGTACACTGCCAGTGATGAACTTGCTATCCAGCGCCACATGGTCAACGACTCCGAGAAGCACGCTGAAGAATGGCGTGAGTACAACGAGTTTTGCGAGGAGGCAAAACGACAAGCGGACAAAATTCTTGCATTATTATGACTGAAGGCAGCTTTATCGGCTGCCTTTTGTATTTTTACACCTTTGTTTTCCGTTGTATCTTTGCACAAAAATAAAATACAAACGTTATGACAATCGACACAAAGGAAAAAGTGCAATACACTACAGCCTGCGTGATGCTGCTCAGTGGTGCCGCCCTGGTGTTCCTCTCGTTCTTCATGAAAGGGCACATCGAGGAGGGCACACTGTTTTACGCAGGTCAGACAATGGTGTATGCCGCCAGCATCTTCGGGGTTACTATGTACGTCCACAGCAAGATGGGCGAAATCGAAAACGAGATAAAAGACAGGTATGGAAGTAACAAGGGAGCAGCTGTTGCAGGTGATGCCGGCAGCAAGGAATAGAGTTGACAAGTTTCTTGTGTACATTAACCGCTATGCAGCGGAGTTCTGCATAACGACTTCACTGCGCATGGCGCATTATCTTGCGCAGATAGCGCATGAGAGTGCGGAACTGAAATACACAAAGGAGCTTGCAAGCGGTGCAAAGTATGACACTGGAAAACTTGCCATCACGCTGGGGAACACTCCGGTGGCAGACGGTGACGGACAACGTTATAAGGGACGTGGGCTGATACAGTTGACAGGCAAGGCGAATTACAAAGCATACAAAGAGTATTGCGGCTTTGATGTGGTTGCTAAGCCAGAGCTGCTGGAGCTGCCGCTCGGGGCTGTACGTTCATCAATGTGGTTCTGGCAAACTCATGGGCTTAATAATCTGGCTGACAAGGATGATGTTAAGGCGGTGACAAAGCGCATTAATGGAGGGTACAATGGACTTTCAAGCCGGACAAAATATCTTGCAAGAGCCAAAAAGGCACTTGGATTGACGATAATTTTATTTCTTACAGTCTTTTTCTTTTCCGGTTGCAAAAACAAAGAGTATGTGACCGTTGAAAAGACCACGACCGACACATTATATAAATATAGAGTAAGAGTTGACAGTGTCGTCAAGTTCGACAGCATCACGACACTGTTAAAAGACGATACTGTATTCAGTGACCGCTGGCATACCCTGCATGTGTATCATACAGAGGTTGACACTGTATATAGGATTAAGACAGTTAAGGAGCCGCAGCCATACCCGGTGATTAAGCCTGTCGAAGTTAACAAGCTGTACTGGTGGCAGAATCTGCTCATGTGGGCTGGCAGCCTTTATTCATTAATCTGCATAGTATATGGTATAATCAATATTTACAGACTCAAACGTAATATGAAATCATAGCAATATACTTAAATGTTTTATTATGGTTAAGTTCGTAAGGCGGCAGTCCGGGAGGATAGCTGCCTTTTAAGTTGTTTTTTGACATAAAAATTATGTTTTTCTTGCAAATGTCGGATTTTTTTTGTATATTTGCAGAAAAATTACAACTATGATGACCGTTTTCGGATTTTTGATAATATGGTTACTCTCGATATTCTTGGTGGCTCTTGCCAATAATAGCGGTTCTTCTCACAGCAGTAGCGGATGGTGGGAGCAGGCTAAGTGTGAACATAGGGAAAACAACATGAAGGATTTGGAAGATATGCTCAAAAGAACACTTAAAGAGAATCAAGAGGTCACATACTATTATGTTGATGCCGAGACAGGGAAGTACTATGTAGATATTACTTGGAAAATATACGGAAAAAAGTTTGGGAAGACTCTTGAAACTTTCACGCTTCGGGGAATGGAGAATGAAATCAGAAAACTTCCTTAACGTGTATTTTTACATACCGATATAAGGTGTTACTTTTGCAAATGAAAGTAACACCTTTTATTATGGCAAAAGAACAAGATATTATAACCAAGATCTTCCTCAATGACGAACAGGCGAAGGACAAACTAAACAGTCTGGAGAAAAAGATGGAGGAGTTGCGCAAAAAACGCGACCAGGCATTCAACATGGGCAAGATGGATAGCGTTAAGGACCTCAATAAAGAGCTTATAAAAACGAAGAAGGAGATGAGTGACATTCAAATCTCCGGAACAAAGATTAACCACACGCTTGAGAATCTATCTACTGCATCAGTAAAGGAACTGCGCAGAAACATCACTGTCATTAACAACGAGTTGAAAAGCGGACGGGTAAAAAGAGGAAGCGAAGACTGGAAGGCACTCAACGGGCAGCTTAGGAAATGTAAGGAAGAGCTTCAGAGGATAAACATGGAGTCAAAGACTGCTGTCGATGGCAGGTCTTTTCTTAGTAAGGCTGCGGATTTTATGAACAGAAACTGGGGAGCAATAACTCAGAGTATTGCCGGATTTGCCACCGTGACACAGCTTGTACGCAGCACAATCAATTCATTTGCCGATATGCAACAGGAAATGGCTAATGTTCGAAAATATACGGGGCAGACAGCCGAGGAGATTGAACACATGAATGAGGTGTTCAAGCAGATGGACACCCGTACCAGCCGCGAGGAACTGAATCAACTCGCAGGCTCTGCCGGGCGTTTGGGCATCACCGCAGAAAAAGACATTCTGGCATTCGTCGATGCTGCCGACAAGATAAACGTTGCCCTGGGCGATGACCTCGGAAAGGGTGCCGTTGACAATGTTGGCAAATTAGCGATGGCTTTTGGTGAGGATGACCGCATGGGACTGAGGGGCGCGATGCTTGCCACAGGCTCTGCTCTTAACGAGTTGGCGCAGAACTCCTCAGCACAAGCAGGCTACCTCGTAGATTTCACTGCACGGCTCGCTGGTGTGGGCGTACAGGCGAAAATGAGCCAGGCGCAAATAATGGGCTGGGGCTCTGTGCTCGACGAGAATATGCAGAAGGAGGAGATGGCAGCCACCTCTCTGTCTAAGATCATTGCGACAATGGCAACCGACAGCAGCAAGATGGCGCAGGTGGCAGGGCTCGACGCGAAGAAATTTGCTGACCTCATTAAGACTGACATGAACGAAGCTCTCATGCAGTTCTTCGAGGCGATGAACAAGCAGGGAGGTTTCACTGCTCTTGCTCCCATGTTCGCCGATATGGGGCTTGATGGTGCACGAGCCACATCGGTTCTTGCTGTCCTCGCAAGTAAAATCAACGACGTGCGCAAGAACCAGGAACTTGCAAACAACGCTTATCAGCAAGGCACATCGGTCATTGAGGAATTTAATGTGCAGAATACAACCGTGCAGGCTGGACTCGACAAGGCTAAGAAAAAGTTCAACGACTTGTGTGTGGAACTTGGTGAGAGGCTGGAGCCGATAGGCAAGTACACCATCTCAACAATGAGCATGGGAATAAAGGTTCTCAATGAACTTATCAAGTTCACCACTGAGCACTGGAGACTGCTGATCGTGCTCGGTGCGGTCATAACCGCAAACACAGCATTGTGGTATAAAGAAATGATTGCAATAAAAATAAAAGCGGCGGCTACGGTTTATGCAGCGGCTGTCGATAAGGCTTACACTGCCACGGCTGCGCTGCTTCGTGCCGCTTTGGTAGCCACGCAGGCTGCTTGGGCTTTGGTGACAAAGGGAGTGCAGGGATATACTGTCGTCATGAGAGCCGCAAGAATTGCAAGCATCACCAATCCGTGGACCGCACTTGCTACCGTCCTTAGCGTTGTCGGCGTAGCTATTTATGGTGCTGTAAAGGCATTCATTTCATATAAAGAGGCAATGCGCAACAGCACTCAGAAAGCCAAAAATGCAAAGGCTGTGGCTGAGCTGCAGGCATCAATGGCAAAGAAGGTTTCTGATGCTACGCTCGATGAACGCAACAAGATTGATATGCTCAACAAGGTCATCCACTCCAACGCATACACTGTGAATGAGCGCAGGCAGGCTATAGCTGCACTGCAAAAGTTGGTGCCTGAATATCACGCCTCAATATCAAAGGAAGGTACTCTTTACAATGACAATCAGAAAGCTATCAGAGACTACATCAAGGAGCTTGAGAATGCGGCGTTGGCTGAAGCAATATATGAGCGTAAGGTGGAAATAAACAAGAAAAAACTGGACCTCAGACAAAAGGAGAACCGCATTCGTGGCTCGCTTAAAGCTGTAAAAGCCGAAAGAGAAGCCCATCCGAAAAAATATGAGAGCGAAGCGGTTGCCGACGGATGGACAGGTGAGTATATCGAGACTAACGAATATTTGAAAAACAACCTTAAACAAGAGGAGATACACAACCAAAGACTGAAAGATAATCTCAGCCTTCAGAAACAAATCAACGCTGAGGAGAATTTTCTGGGAAAAGAACTGGAGAAGAATGCCGCACTGCAAAAAAAATATAATGATGTAAAGAAACAGAATTTGTACAATGGCGGAAACAACAGCTCTGTCACTGCAGGTGGCTCTGCGGTTTCAAGTTACGGCGCGTCATCTGGCGGCTACGTTTCAGAAAAGCAGCAGAAAAAACAGGAGCAGGAGCGCAAGAAACGTGAGGCTGCACTGAAACGTGAGCAGGCAAAGGAGAAAAGTGCATACAACAGCGAGATGAAAGAGGCGAAGAATAAGCAGCAGGCTGACATCAACGACCTCCGCGCCATATACGCGAAGGGTGAAATCATTTTCACCGAGTATGAGCAGCGCATCACTCAGGCAAAGGTCGACGGCATCCAGCAGCGCATGGACATCATGCGAAAATACGGATTTCTGGAGACCGAGGTATATGACAGGCTGCAGGCAGAAAAACAGCAGGTGCTTGAGGAGAGCAACAAAAAATTGCAGGATATTCACAACAGGGCGAGCATTCGCGACCTTGAGCTTGCACAACGTTACGCTGAGGAGAAATTGAGGGTAGCTTTTAATACTCCAGGTGATAAAATGTACCAGGATGAAATGGCACTCAATGAGGCGCTATTCCAGAATGACCTTGATTTCCTCAGAAAGAAACAGTCGCTCTATTCTGAATCTTCTGAGGATTTCTACAGAACAGCCGAGCAGATTGATGAGTTGCAGAAGAACCACCAGCTGGACCTGCAGCAGCTGTCTTTTGACAGGCTGCTTGAGCTGAGAAAGCAGTTCGGCACGGAAAATCTCGACGAGATGCAAAAGGCTGCGGAGAAGGAGCTGGATGTGTTATACAAGAAATTGGAAGCTGAAGGAGAAATGACCAGGGAGGAATATGACAAAATCCTTCAGAACCTGAAAAATTTCTATGCTCAGAAAAAGCTGACACAGCAGCAGGAGGAAGCGGATAAAATACTCAATGATGCTATAGCCGGAACATCAAAAAGCAAACAGTCAGCAGCTGCTGATGCCGCATATAAAAAAGCCAGAGCCGAAGCAATTACTGAGCTTGACAAGAAAAATGATGGAAAGTCCGGACTGACCAATTACTTTTTGTCAGACATAAAGCTTTACCAGACAACGAAGGAGAAGCTAAAGGAGATGTACAAGGGAAATGAGGCTGCACATGATGAAATGTGCGAGGCTATCAAAAAAGCGGAGGAAGACTTGTGGAACAAACTTCCATATAAATTAAAAATGGTTATGGATGATATCGTAAGA
>JAGAPI010000272.1 GCA_017623335.1 Prevotella sp. | reverse complement strand
TGCCGAGGCAAGCGGCTGCCGCAATTATCAGGGTGTGGCGTGGTACCGCAAGCATTTCATCATGCCGGAAAACATGGCAGGCAAGGACGTGACCCTTTATTTCGAGGCTATCATGGGCAAACAGACCATCTGGCTCGACGGCAAGCAGGTGACCGAGCATCTCGGCGGCTATCTGCCGATAATCATCAACCTGAGCAAACTGGGAGTGAAGCCCGGCGAGAAACACATCATTGCAGTGAAGACCGACAACAGCGACGACAAAAACTATCCTCCAGGCAAGAAACAGTCGGCTCTCGACTTCTGCTATCACGGTGGAATGTACCGCGACGTGTGGCTCATAGGCAAGAGTCCTGTTGCCATTACCGATGCCGTGGAGCGCGGACAGGTTGCCGGCGGCGGAGTGTTTCTGCACTACGACGGCATAAGCGAGGCTCAGGCAAAGGCGTTTGTGAACGTGGAGCTGGGCAACAGCAGTGCGAAGGCTGCATCTGCCACTGTTGTGGTGAAGATAAAGGACAAGGGCGGCAAGGTGGTTGCCACGATGAAGCGCGGCGTGAAGGTGCCTGCCAATGGCTATGGCAAGGCTGAGCTGTCGGCGGTAATCAAGCGCCCTAACCTGTGGTCGCCCGAGACACCTTATTTATATAATGCGGAGATTTCGGTGGTCAACGGCGGTAAGACCGTCGACGGTGGCATCGTGCGCATGGGTATCCGCAAGGCTGAGTTCCGCGGCAAGGACGGTTTCTGGCTCAACGGCAAGCCCTATCATCAGCTTGTGGGCGGCAACCGCCATCAGGACTTTGCCTACATCGGCAATGCCGTGCCAAATAGCCAGCAGTGGCGCGATGCCAAGCGTCTGCGCGATGCAGGAATGAACATAATCCGCGCTGCCCACTATCCTCAGGACGATTCTTTCATGGATGCCTGCGACGAATTGGGACTATTCATCATCATACCTACGCCTGGATGGCAGTACTGGAACAAAGACCCGAAGTGGGGCGAGATGGTTCACGAGAACACCCGCAGCATCATACGCCGCGACCGCAACCATACGTCGGTGCTCATGTGGGAGCCTATTCTCAACGAGACACGCTATCCCGAGGACTTTGCCATTAAGGCGCTGAACATCACCCGTGAGGAGTTCCCATATCCCGGCCGCCCTGTGGCTGCCGCCGACATGCACTCGGCAGGAGTGAAGGACAACTACGATGTGCTCTATGGCTGGCACGATGATCTTACAAAGGAGGGCTTCAACTCCGACAAGTGCATCTTCACCCGTGAGTTTGGCGAGATTGTTGACGACTGGTATGCACACAACTGCATCAACCGCGCCTCTCGCTCGTGGGGCGAGCGTCCGATGCTGGTTCAGGCAATGTCGCTGTCAAAGAGCATCGGCGAGATGTATCACTCACAGCGTCAGTTCATCGGCGGTTGTCAGTGGCATCCGTTCGACCACCAGCGCGGCTATCATCCCGACCCATATTTCGGCGGCATCTACGATGCGTTCCGTCAGAAGAAGTATGCCTTTGAGGCATTCCGCTCACAGCTCACCGATGAGCCGATGGTGTTTATCGCCAACGAGATGATGCCGTTCTCCGACGAGGATGTCACGGTGTTCTCAAACTGCGACAGTGTGCGCCTCACCTTCCTTGAGGGCGACAAGGTGGCTGTGCAGGCTGTGGAGCACAATGTTGCCGACCAGCCCAACCGTCCCGTGGTGTTCAAGAACTTCTGGAGCCAGATGGAGGCACGCGAATACAGTTATAAGAAGCGCAACTGGCAGCGCGTGTCGCTCGTTGCCGAGGGTATAAAGAACGGCAAGGTGATGGCTACGGAGAAGAAGATGCCGTCGCGCCGCAGCACAAAGATTCGCCTTTATGCCGACAAGATGGGACAGGAGCTCGTTGCTGACGGCAGCGACATCATGGTGATTGTGGCTGAGATTACCGACGACAACGGCAACGTGCGCCGTCTTGCCAAGGACGAGATAAAGTTCACCGTCACTGGCAACGCCACTATCGTTGACAACGGCAGGAATTCCGCCAATCCGCGTGCCGTGGAATGGGGAAGCGCGCCATTGCTTATACGCTCAACCCATGAGCCCGGCGAAATAACCATCACTGCCCGCGCCGCCCACGACGGCAACCACGCCCCCGCCGCCGACACACTCATCATCCGCAGTGTGGAGCCTGTAATTCCAGCCTGCTACCTCGACAATGCGAGCATCGACGTGGCTTTCGGTCAGGTGGAGCCTGATGAGAATGCTCCCGTGCAGCGCATGACCGAGGAGGAGCGCCAGAAAACTCTTGAGGAAGTGAACAAACAGCAGCAGGAGTTTGGCATACAGTAATGATTTTCAGCAAAATTAAGGCATAGCCTTAGGATAAAAATGTTCCCGAACGTTCAGGAAAAAATTCCCGAATGTTCGGGAAAAATCTTTGGAATGTTCAGGAAATAAAAATCGAACGTTCAATTTTCAAAAAACGAATGTTCGATTTTTTAGCCATTGCCGCAATGGCTTTTTTCTACAGCACCGGCATTTGTAAAAACTCGTATTGATAAGGCTCTGCGTCGGGATGCGGCCTGTATGGAGCCTGATTCTGCTTCAGGCGTCTCACTGCAAAATTGGTCCACGGCTCTTCCTTCTGCATGTTTCTGATAGCCTTCAGCAGCTTTTCCACTCCATTCTTCCCTGTCTTCATGTCCAGCTCGCTTTGTGTTATCGGGAGCACTTGGAAGAACTCCACTGTGATTCCCGAGGGCAGGTTGCACAGCGAAGCCTTGCGCAACTGCGGTGCAGGCGACAGCAGGAAAGCGCAGCAGAAGGGATTGTTGTATGCAAACGGAATGTTTTTTTCATCGGCTATTGTGTGTCCCCATGCCAAATGTCCCCATGTCGTTATGGGATAGCGTGCCGTTTGTCTGAGAAGCCTGATAGGCCAGTTATTGCGCTCATCTTTCAGTCCCTCCTCGCTGAAATCCCAGTCGGCAGGCAGGTATATCAGATATTCTGCATGGTCGGTAGGCTGTTCCTTGGGGGATAAATGCGCTACACCTCCCATCCACATTGTCCGTGCTCCCGCACCGACGGTGCATAGCGTGTAATAGTTTCGCTCCTCTGTTGGCGGAATTATGTGAACGTCCACATGAATGTGGCGCGAAATCCATTCGTGGAACACACCGTCGCACTTGCCGAATTTCTTGTTGACAAAACTTTCGATTCTCTCTAAATCCCCTTCTGAGTACACCACCGGCACCTCCACTTTGTCGGAATGCACGAATCTTGCCCACCAGGTTAGGATTGCATGTCTGTCTCTTTCAATGTTCTCCGACCACATAAACAATTTTTTTGGGTATTCCAATGGCAGGCTCTTCCACAACACGATTATATGGTCGTCGCAGAACGTTATCTTGCGCACAAATTCCCATCTTATGCCGCTCTCCCGCTCATATCGTTCCCCGTCTTCACTTTCAGCGACAGTGTTTATCCCCAGCTCGTTCACGAGATAAAATATTTCACGATCCTTCCATTCCTTGTATTGTCTGTAGGGAGTCATCAAACCGCCAAGGATACTGGAAATCAGAATGACAGCCGTTAAAAACAGGCATTGGTTTAAATTTATGTAGCCGGAGAAATAGAAATATACCAATGCTGCCATAAAAAAGATGCAGATGGCAATCTCCACCCAGGCATTTGAACTCAGATTCTTGCGTAAGTATGTACTTGCATCTTTAGCAATCGTCAATTTTTGTGTCTCACAATATGCGTTTACGTCTATTCCTGCCAGCTGTTTCTTTGAGTAACTTTTCATGTAAGTTAGTTGTTCTGTCATATTGCTATATTATTATTAATGATATTTAAGACAAAGGTACAATTAATTATGCACAGCACAAAATAAAAATGTCATTTTTTAATGTTTTTTATGCGAAAAAAGAAAGTTTCGGCAACTATTTTTCTTCCACTGCGCCCTCCGAGCTGATACGGTGCCCTAAATGGCTACACGGCTCTTCTTTTGCAACTAATCCTGGCTACACTGTACTGCTAAAGTAGTTTGTCGTGCGGAGCACGCAGTGGAAAAAACACAGTCACGTCGGATAATAAACAATAAAATATTTTGTCGTTTGAATAAAAAAATGTAACTTTGCACACAAAACAATAAAAACATCGACAGATATGGCAAAACCTATAGCTCCTACGCCAGTTCTTAAAGGACAGGCTGCCGTTGACTTCATTGCAGAGC
>JAGAPI010000271.1 GCA_017623335.1 Prevotella sp. | reverse complement strand
GTGTTCAGGGTGGACTCTATCTGCTCACTGAGACAGCCGACGGCAATACAGACATTGAGGTTTTCACCTCTGACCTCATGCTTATCTATGGAGGGCTGGCAGAATACAAGAAGTATTACAGCACGCTTACCGGGCATACGCTGGAGGGCAAGCCGCGGTTTATTCGCGGATGTTCCGACGGAAGCACCGCTAAAAGCGCATATATGGTTGCCACCGACAAGAATATGTACAGGCTCAACATGGCTGGTCTTGTGACTATGAACGACTGGAACAACATGTTCTATGAAACGCCTGCCACATACAATCCTCAGGCAATGGTTATGACCAACAGCTGCGAGTTCCTCATCAACGACGGCCGTCTGCATACGCTCTATCTCGACAAGGCAAACAGCCGCAAGTATTCCGCAGCCGTTGCCGGCGACAGCAAGGACTATGAGGCTATGCCGTGGCTCATGTCTACCACCAAGACCACATGGCGCCCGACGCCCAATGCCATTGATGCCGACCAGGTGGTGTTCGATGCCAAGAACCTGAGATTTGTTCCCTATTTTGCCCGCAAGACATCCATGAGCACCTTCCTTTCCACCAGCGGCGATGCCGTGGTGGATGCCAATAAGTTGCCGGCAAAGCCAATGGCGATAGTCAACGGAGTGAACAACAGCACATATGCCATAGTGAAAACCGGCGGTGCGACGATGCTCTACCGCTATAACTTCTACAACCGTGTGGACGAGGGCGACCTGAGTGCCGACGGTGCACGCTCGGCACTCGACATCAGCGCCTGCACCGACATCAACAATGCCACTATGTTTGCTACCTGCACCGTGGGGCCGGCTTTCTACTACAGCTCAGGCAAGAATGTGTATTCGTTCTCGCCACAGACTGGACAGACAGCAAGCCAGACCGTTTACACCTGTGAGCCGGGCGAGGAGGTTACCTGCATTTACGCTTGGGGCAGCATGGGCGGCGGATTCCCCACGAGCAGCGTGATAATGTGGATTGCCACATGGAACGCCGGCAAGCAGGAAGGCAAGCTCATACAGTATGAGATGGACCACAACACGGGACTGCCGAACTCTATGTGGGGACCAATGTTCGGTGCTCCCGACAATCCTGTGATAACCACCGGCTGGGGCAAGATAAAAGCAATGACAAACATTGATGCTGAATAACGATAACTAAAAATATATAGAAATGAAAATGTTAACAAAAATGATTACTGCCGGCATACTGTGTGCAATGCCGGTGATTGCCGCGACGGCGCAGACTTCAACTCTTACCGTAAAGCTTGACGGACTGGCTGACGGCGACACCGTGGCGCTTGTGCTTATCGACGGCGACAACCGTAAACCCACCTTCAAGGCTCCCGTGGCTGGAGGCAAGGCTGTGATTAACTTCGACATTCCCGGTGAGCGCGGATTCTATCCCATGGTGAACGGGCTTTATACTGGAGAGACGATAGCTCTCGGCAAGGGTGAGAATGCGGTGATGACGGGACAGCTGCAGCGTCAGGAGCAGATGTGCCCCGTAAGCGGCATGAAGATAGAGGGAAGTCCCACATACAGTATGTATCTCAGCAAACGGGTTGACCGTGACGCCCTTAACGTCATGTATGAGGAATATCACAAGAATCCCGTATTGGAGAAGATGAGTAAGTTTAAACGTGGTTCTGATGAGTGGAAGGCTTTGGCGGAGTCCGATGACTATAAAAAGTTTGAGGCCGACGAAAAAGCGTTTTTCACCGAGGTTGAGCGTCAGTTTAATGAAGCCGTCACCGGAGCCCGTGACAGTTGGGTGGGACCGTTTATCATGCTCACCGAATATTCTTATCTCACAGAGCAGCAGCTGCCGCAGTGGGAGCAGTTCACCGATGAGGCTAAGCAGTCGTTCTACGGCAAGATAACCCACGATAAGATTGTACCGCCGTCGATGGTGGGACAGAAGATGCCCGACTTCACCTTCACCGATCATGCCACCAAGCGTGAGATGACTCTCTATAAGGTGCTCAAAGAGAATAAATATGTGCTGCTCGATTTCTGGGCATCGTGGTGCCGCCCATGCCGTGCGGAGATTCCAAACATCAAGACGCAATATGAAAAGTACAGTGCCAAAGGATTCGGTGTGGTGAGCATCAGTGCCGATAAGAAGGAGGCCGACTGGCTGAAAGCGCTCGG
>JAGAPI010000270.1 GCA_017623335.1 Prevotella sp. | reverse complement strand
TGCCGTTGACTTCTTATATAATAAAGGTAAAGAAAAGGGATTCTTCCTCATGGTAGAGGGAGGACAGATTGACTATGCCTGTCATGGTAACGATGCGGCTGCTGCCATTCACGAAGTCGTGGATTTCGACAATGCCATTGCAGTGGCATACAATTTCTACAAACAGCATCCTGATGAAACCTTGATCGTAATCTCTGCCGACCATGAAACCGGCGGAATCACCGTTGGGCGTGACAACAACTACGACCTTCATCTTGATGTGCTTGGGAATCAGAAATGCTCGCAGAACACACTCACTAAAAAACTGCTGGCAAAGCTGGAGGAGAACAAGGATGCCTTTACATTTGACGTGATGAAGCAGATAGTGGCTGAACAGACTGGACTTTGGACCAGCGTGAAGATGGACAAGAATGACGAGGCTGAGATGAAGGAAGCCTACGACAAGACCATGCAGGGCAAGGCGAAGGGAGTGTATAGCGAATATTATGTAGACAATCTCATGGCAACGGCTGCCATAAAAATTCTCAACCGCAAGGCTGTGGTGGGTTGGACCACAGGAGGCCATACCAGCGGTTTTGTACCTGTATTCGCCGTTGGAATGGGGGCAAATCGCTTTGCTGGAGTAATTGAGAACAACGAGATTGAAAAAAGAATAGCAGAATTATTGAAATGATCAACGACTATGAGATAATGGCACCGGTGGGCTCGCATGAGAGTCTGGCGGCTGCCATCCAGGCTGGTGCCGGCAGTGTGTACTTCGGCATTGAGAAACTTAACATGCGTGCCCATTCGGCATCTACATTTACCGTGAATGACCTGCGCGAGATTGCGGAAACTTGCAACTCCCGTGGAATAAAAACTTATCTTACGGTAAACACCATAATCTACGGTGAGGACATACCGCTGATGCGCGAGATTGTGGATGCAGCCAAGGCTGCCGGTATATCTGCCGTGATAGCAAGCGACGTGGCGGTGATGACCTACTGCAACTCCATCGGGCAGGAGGTGCATCTGTCCACGCAGCTCAACATCAGCAACATTGAGGCACTGAAGTTCTATGCACAGTTTGCCGACGTGGTGGTGCTGGCGCGTGAGCTGAACCTCGACCAGGTGGCTGACATCTACCGTCAGATAGAGGAACAGCACATCTGTGGTCCGTCGGGTGAGCAAATCCGTATAGAGATGTTCTGCCACGGTGCCTTGTGCATGGCAATCAGCGGCAAGTGCTATCTCAGTCTGCAAAATGCCAACCGCTCCGCCAACCGCGGTGAGTGTGTGCAGATTTGCCGCCGCTCTTATCGCGTGACCGACATGGAGACAGGCAACGAACTGGAGATAGACAATAAATATATAATGAGCCCCAAGGACCTGAAAACAGTCCGTTTCATCGACCGTATGATGAAAAGCGGCGTAAGGGTTTTCAAGATTGAGGGCAGGGCACGCGGACCTGAGTACGTCTACACTGTGGTGAAATGTTATCGCGAGGCTATTCAGTCGGTGCTCGACGGCACTTTCACTGAAGAGAAAAAGGATGCCTGGGACGAGCGTCTTGCAACAGTGTTCAACCGCGGTTTCTGGGACGGCTACTATCAGGGACAGACTTTTGGCGAGTGGAACAAGAACTACGGTTCGGCAGCCACAGAGCGAAAGGTATATTGT
>JAGAPI010000269.1 GCA_017623335.1 Prevotella sp. | reverse complement strand
TGCCTTGACCTTACTTTCTATTGCATCCATCTTCGACAGATAAAGACGCTCCGCCTCGCCGTCCATCTTTATTTTCAGTGTCTGCTCCGGACCGCCGCTGACGGTCTTCCATTTGTCATCACCGAAACTGAACCTTACCGTAGCACCGTTCTCTGCGAGAAATTTCTCGTTGCTCCACGCGCCCTGTTCCCATTGCTCGTGCAGAAAAACTTCGTAAAGCTCTGTCCTGTCGGTTTCCACGTCACAGGAGAAGTGTCCCTGTGCGTCAGCCTTTGCGGTGATGTAGTTGTCAGACACGCGTATATCCACATTGGCTGGGCAGATAACCACGGTCTTGCCCTGTGTAGTGTCGCGCAGCTCGCCCTCGATGTGGCATTTCACTTGTGCCTGTCCCGCCATGGCTATGAGGGCGAGCAGTGCGATTATGACGGTTTTCCTGTTCATTGTATTTTTGTCTTTGATTATTTCTCTATTTCCCAGTCGCTGATGGTGTGCTTCTCCGAGTCGAAGTTGATGCCAATTTTCACTGTCGGCAGTCTGTCGAGAGTAAACTTCGAGGCATAGTCTTTGAGGTCTATCTGCCGCATGGCAGCCTCGGCACTCCTGTTGAGCTTAAGCTCAATGAGATACAGGGCTTTCTGCGTACGCATCACCATATCCACACGCCCTGTAGGCGTATGCACCTCAACCTCTACATATCTGCCCATGAGCGAGAAAATGATGTATAGCATCTGCTGATAGTGTCCCTCTGAGTCAGCGTTGTTGCAGTAGGGCACAGTCAGAAGATATGCCTGAAGCAGGCGGAGCATTTCGTCGAGGTCGTCGTTGTAGAGAGCACGATACATACGGGCTATGGTGGTCATTCCTCCTTCCCATGTGGTGTCAACATAGTTGGGCAGAAGATTCTCCATTAGTCCTACAAGTATCTCGCGGTTAGGAATGTCAAGTGTATATAGCCGCGATAGCCGGTTGTAGTTCTTGATAGTGATGTATCCGCTCTGATAAAGCAATGGAGTGATAGACTTCATGCTTTCCGTAGGAGCGTCAAAAGCCGATGCCATAGCTTCCTGATGCTTGATGTCCGAAGGCATCACATTGAACTTCCTCATCATCTCTATGAGATACGTTGGAGTGCCCGACTCAAACCAGTAGCTGTTGGGCTCATGGTCCTGGAATGCGTTGAGCAGGCTGAAAGGATTGAACACGTCGGGCGACGGCCACGTGAAATGGTAGCCGTCATACTGCATTCTCAACTCCTCTGCCGCCTCATCGCGGGTAATCTGCTGATAACCGGCATAATCGTCGATGTAGTCCGACATCCTGGCGAGCATTTCCTCCTTGGTAATACCACATACGGCGGCATAGTCGGGATTCATGGATATGTTCTTCAGGTTGTTCAGTTCGCTGAATATACTTAGCTGCGAGAACTTGGTTATGCCTGTAAGGAACACGAACTTCAGGTAAGGGTCACAAGTCTTCAGTGGCGAGTAGAAGTTGCGCATCACGTTGCGGAGTGCGGACAGCTGCTTTTCCTCGTGTGCCACATCGAGCAGGGGAGCGTCATATTCGTCAATCAGCACAACAACCTGCTTACCCGTTTTCTCATATACGTTAGTGATAAGGTTTGCCAGCCTGACGTTTGGAGCCTTTATATCAGATGACAGACCGAAGCGCCGCTCGTTGTTTTCAAGTGTGAACAGCAGATAACTCTCCAGCTGTTCCTTCTCCATGTGCTTGCCCAATGACATGTCAAACCTCAGCACAGGGTATTCCGTCCATTCTTTCTCCTTTTCTTCTATGGCGAGTCCCTTGAACAGCCCCTTCTTCCCCTCAAAGTAAGACTGGATAGTGGATACCAACAACGACTTGCCGAACCTTCTCGGACGGCTCAGAAATATATAATTGCTGAGATGTGTCATGTTCCATATATACTCTGTCTTGTCAATGTAGAGATAGTCATCGTTGATGATTTTCTCAAATGTCTGTATGCCCACGGGCAGCCTCTTCAGTTGTCTCTTTTCCATGTCATTCGTGCTTTTGTTGGCAAAGTTAATTCTTTTTTACGAATTATGCAAGTTTTTTGTCGTTTATATTTAAGTTTTTATTTTGTACACAGTATGGTTCGACATAACCTGTGGATTATGGTGAAGACGGTTAACCGATGAAATTTGTTTTGATGACTGAAGAAATGTGGCGAGGCAGTAGGCAGAATGTCATTTGGTAGCTGGCAGAATATAATGGGGCAGCTGGCATAATACTTTTATAACCGTCATCCACTACGGCACACCATATCTTTACGGCATCAATATTTCGGAATTGGACGGCAACCCGCAGTGTGAGAACTTGTAATAAAAAATACACGTTTCCACCATTTCCACCATTTCCACCACCCTTGCGGAATCGTGGTGGAAAAGTTGGGATAATGCAGTAAAGATATGTAGATTTGTATATATTATTGAGTATTGTATAAAAACGTTAAAATTGTTTTGGTACTTAGCGTATATAATTATTGTTGCGGAAAAACTTGCTGAATATAAAATCGTTATAGACTGAAAAGTGAGCAACAATCAGGATTTTCGTTGAGTTTCCACCACCACCAACCCCCTTGCGGAAATGGTGGAAATGGTGGAAACTCAAAAAGCGCTGTCTGTATTTTTTGCAGTATGTATAATATTGTTAAAACGTATGTGCCTGTCCCACCATGACTACGAGGGTAAGATTATTCCCCTTAAATTACTTTAAAAGTCATAACCCGTTTATGAGCTTTTGAGAAAAGTTTTGTACTTTTGCAGCAACCAAACAAATATATATGTTATGACAGACGAACAGTTAGGACCTATGAAACTTATCTTTAATTATAAAGATGTGTTTTTCAGCTTTTTCTATGATGACACCAGCGGTTGCATACACCGCTCGCGCGAATATGCCATGAACTATGTGTATTCGGGCGAGATGATTCTCGACAATGGGAAGGAGCAGATACACGTGGGCAAGAGAGAGTGTGTGTTCATACCGCGCGACCACCATATAACAATGTATAAAAGAACGTGCGGCGGAGAGCGTTATTGCGGCATCTTCCTGATGTTCACACGCCATTTTCTGAGGGATATGTACGGGCGGCTGGAGCAGTGGAAGGCGCCCGGCAAGACTCCGAAGATGGATGCCGGGGTGATGAAACTGCCGAAGACGGCGGAGATAGAGAGCCTGTTTGCCTCAATGACTCCATACTTTAACCCAGAGGTGAAGCCTGCCGACGACCTGATGCAGCTGAAACTGCAGGAGGGACTGCTTGCCCTGCTGCACATCGACAGGCGGTTTGCCACCATGCTGTTTGACTTCAACGAGCCGTGGAAAATAGATATCCTTGACTTTATGAACGAGAACTACATGTATGAGTTTACGATGGAGGAACTGGCTCACTACACGGGGCGCAGCCTTGCCACGTTTAAGCGGGACTTCAAGAAGATAAGCGAGCTTACACCAGAGAAATGGCTTATAAGGAAACGGCTTGAGGTGGCCTATGGCAAAATGATGAAAGGCGGGAAAAAGGTGATGGATGTCTATGCCGAGGTGGGTTTCAAGAATGTGTCGCATTTCTCCACTGCCTTCAAGCGCCAGTATGGCGTGTCGCCCACTGCCGTATTGGCATAAAAATCAGCCTTTTTCCCATATTGAGCTTTTAGATAATGATGTTTGAGCCTCACAGTAATGCCGCTGTGAGGTTTTTGTTGTAATTTTGCAGCCGGAATCATAAACATAGAGACAACAATGAGAACAGCGACAGTAAAATTTACAATTATCGCAACCATGCTGCTGCCCGTCGCGGCATCTGCCGTTGCACAGAACAATCAAATAAACAACATTAATATGGAGACATTGAACCTTACAAAGGAGTGGGACAAGACATTCCCGCAGAGTGACAAAGTGAACCACAGCAAAGTGACGTTTTGTAACCGTTACGGCATTACGCTTGCCGCCGACATGTATGTGCCGAAGAATGCCGCGGGCAAACTGCCTGCCATCGCCGTATGCGGACCGTTCGGAGCCGTGAAGGAACAGGCTGCAGGACTTTATGCCCAGACAATGGCGGAGCGGGGCTTCCTCACCATCGCCTTCGATCCGTCATACACTGGAGAGAGCGGCGGCACTCCCCGCTATGTGGTGTCGCCCGACATCAATACCGAGGACTTTTCGGCTGCCGTGGATTTCCTTGCCACCAGCGACAAGGTTGATTCGGAGAAGATTGGCATAATAGGTATCTGCGGCTGGGGCGGACTTGCCATCAATGCCGCTGCCGCCGACCCGCGCATCAAGGCTACCGTTGCCTCCACGATGTACGATATGAGCCGCGTGAGTGCCAACGGATATTTCGATGCCGCCGACAATGCAGAGGCTCGCAATGCGCTCCGCAAGACATTGGCGGCACAGCGCACTGAGGATTTCCGCAACGGTTTCCCGAAGCCGGGCGGCGGTGTGCCCGATGAACTGCCTGCCGATGCCCCGCAGTTCTTCAAGGACTACCACGCTTATTACAAGACTCCGCGCGGCTATCACAAGCGCTCGCTCAACTCCAATCAGGGACGCAATGCCACAGAAGCCATTCCGTTCATCAACTTTCCGCTTATGAGCCGTGCCGGTGAGATAGAGAACGCCGTGCTCATCATTCATGGCGAGAAAGCCCATTCCCGTTATTTCGGCGAGGACGCGTACAAAAAACTGAAAGGTGACAACAAGGAGCTGATGATTATCCCCGGCGCAAACCACACGGACCTTTACGACAATTTAGCCGTCATCCCGTTTGACAAGATAGAGGGATTCTTCAACGAATATCTGAAATAACAATTAGATACTAATCTCTATCTAATATAGCACCGTGACTTTAGAACGTCACGGTGCAGCTCAATCCCTTGCCTGTGTCTGACAGATATGGCGCGATGTACGTGTTTTTGAGGTGCCGCTTACGAAACAGCGCCTTTTGTACTGTAGGATAGATCCAGTAGGCAGCCTGCACGCTGAGTATTCCTATGCCTGCACCGGCGAGGACATCGGTGAGCCAGTGGCGGTTGTTGTACATTCGGAAGAAACCCGTTCCTGCTGCCACAGCATATCCAGCCACGCCAATCCACGGAGATACATCCCAGTACTCCCTGCGCAGTAACTCGGCACCCATAAACGCCGTGGCGGTATGTCCTGAGGGAAACGAGTTGCGGGCGCTTCCGTCGGGGCGCTCCACGCGGGTGATGTTCTTCATCGCATATACGGTGGAGCCCATAAGCGCATAGGCAGTTCCAAGAATAATCGTCAGGTCGCAGTAGCCGTGCCTTCCCTTTACGCCGCACAGGCTAAGACCGTAGGCTGCCGCCATCGGGGCGTATTGCGTGAAGTCATCAACTGTGAGTTTATGGTCGATATTCTCCTGCAGCTCATCCCGTATTTCCTTGTTCTGAAATTTGAGCCAATCACTTTCCAATCCTATCACACCTACACCGATAAGCGTACCGGGAACAATAAGCTGGAGAGGCTCGAACCTATAAGAGACAGAATCCGTGCAAATGGTGTTGCCGCGACAAACAGAATCCGTCTGCGCCATGACGGCAACAGACCTCAAGATTATGGCACATACAGCCAGTAATCTTATAATATTTTCGGGGTGTTTTCTATAGTCCTTCATCATATTCCACATTTGCATTATGTCTTTTCCCCTTGCTTCCGCCAAACTGCCATGCAGCGCCGATGTAGAAGATGCGCGGGTTGCGCCGCTTTTCCACTTTCTGCTTCAGTTCCGGAGTGTCGAGCGTGTATGACTTGCGGTAGGTGTCGAACAAGTCTGTCACCGAAGCGATTAGTGAGAGATTTATCGCCGGTATGTCGTATTTCATCCCGAGATTGATGCGCAGGTCGGCGTCGCGCCTGCCTTGCGGAACGAGGGTAGCCGAGCGGTAGCGGGCATTGAGCTGAATCATGTAGTGGCTCAGCGGTCGGAAATTGGCGTTGAGCAATGCGCTCCATGAGAAAGTGTCCTTGTTCTTGCCGAATCCCAGTCTGGAGGCGTCAATCTGACTGTAGTAACCGTTTGCGTTCAGGTTGAAATCCAGCCATCGCGCCGCGGGCAGGCTCCATATCAGTTCTATTCCGGCGTTTTGTGCCGACTGCAGGTTCTCTTTCGTGGTGAGCAGCACCCCGGATTCAATATATCGCGACACGGTTGTTATCTGATTTGCGATGTAGCGGTAATACAGAGTGCTCATCAGAGAGCCGCCGATTGCGGGATGCCACAGCCACCCCGCCTCAAGCGAATGTATCTTTTCGGGTTTCAGGTCGGGGTTGCCCGCCTCAAGGCTGAGAGGGTTTATCTGCTCGGCAAAGGGATTCATGTCGCTGCCTTCGGGACGGTTTACGCGCAGGCTGTAGCTCACCGTCAGTTTGCCGTCACTGCCCGTTGCCCTCGACAGATGCAGAGTGGGGTATAGGTTGAGGTAACTCTGTGAAAGGTTCCGATGCTGTGAGGCCAGCCTGTTGCAGATGTCGGCATATTCGCCGCGCAGTCCTGCCGTCACGGTCCATTGTCCAGCCGCCATGTCCAGTGTGGCATAGAGCGAATGGAGGGTCATGAGGTGGGTGAAGTCGCTGCTGCGCACGGTGTTGGGTATGAAGCCGCTGCCGTCCCAGTCAGCCACATGGTAGTTTTGTTCTGCCTTGAGATGCTCCAGCTCATATCCCGACATGAGCTTCATCCAGCCGTTGAAACGGTGCTGCCAGTAAATCCTCGCCATATGCATATAGTTGGCGTCCCACACCGCCTCATTGTTCCTTTCATTTCCTTTCATCCTCTGTGTGGAGTAGTGGTTTATCTCGTCTTCCGACTCCGATGAATAGGCGTAGTCGGCTCCCCACTCGCAGTCCTTGCCATAGCGGTGGGAGTATTTAAGGGTTGCTTCCCACATGTTTTCCTTAGCCAGTGCATCGCGGTCGCGTAGATAAAACTCTGAGAGCTTTCCGCCGGTGCTTTCCGTTACCGACTCCACCCGCTCGTTGCGCCGGAAACGGCGGCGGTTATAGCTTCCTACCGCTTCCAGCCTGTCCTTATCGGTGAGCGCTGCGTTCATGCCAAGACGAATGGTGTGCGACACGGGTCGCCCCAGTCCGTAGGTGGTCTGGTTGATAATGTCCGCCGGCGACGTGCGGCGGTCTGTGATGCTTCGGTCGTATCGGTCGCGGCGGAAAGTGTATCCTCCGAAGATGTTGAGCCTGTCCCAACCGTAGTTCATGTTCACGCCCGCATTCTGCCGCCCGTAGCTTCCCGCGTTGGCGCTGAGCGTTCCATTTAGTCCCTGCCCCGCGGTTTTCCTGAGCACAATGTTGATGATGCCGCTCACCCCATCGGGCTTGTATTCTGCCGAGGGGTTGGTGATTATCTCTATGCGCTCTATGCTGCTTGCCGACAGCAGGTTGAGCGCGTCGCCCCGTGTCTTTGCCCCCATCATTGCCGACGGTTTGCCGTTTATCAGAATGGTCACGTTGCCGTTGCCGCGCAGGCTCACGCCGCCGTCCATATCCACGTCCACCGAGGGAATGTTCTGCAGCAGGTCGGCGGCAGAACCCGCTGAGCTCATAAGGTCCTGCCCCACGTTGAACACCTTACGGTCGAGCCTTGCCACGAATGCAGGCTTTCTGCCCTTCACCACCACTCCGGCAAGCTGCCTGCCGTCTGCCACGCTGTCTGTCTGCGCCGCCGTCTGCACAGACACCGCCGTCAACAGCGCTGCCGCCATGCAGAAAATAAGTCTTTTCATTGTCATTTCTGTCATTTTTTGTTGTTTTACGGGTGCAAAGGTAATGAGCGATTTTGCAGAAATTTTGAATTTTCTGATGCGATTTCAAACAAAATGGCGGGGCGATGCAAAACAAAACCTTGTCCGATATGCAGATGTTGCCGGAAACGCGGGATTATTTTTTCTGTTAATGCTGGGACAAGCTAAAAACGCGTGTTTTTGTGTCAAAAACTTTCATTGCCCCGAAAACGTCGTTTCCGGCATCATCAGAAGCTTAAATTAACAGGGAGCGTGTGTCAGAGGCATCAAAAATGACAAAAGGAAAGAAAAAACACAGGTAAACTGATAAAATTAACCGTTTTCATTTGGATTTCTGAGAAATATTGTTATATTTGCTGTCGCGGACTGGTAAAACATTCTGCACAGTAAATTTTATTAACTTCTAAAAACAGAAAATTATGAAGCAAATCGAAGAAATCAGTCTTCCGCGCATGAACAACGGCGCACACTTCACTTTCGTAAGCAACATCCTTGCGTATGCCGAAGCTGACACCGCAGTAAAAGTCAAGGCTGCCAGTCTCGTCACCGCCCTGCACGATGCCTTTGCGGCAGATGACAAGGCGCTTACAAAGTTCCCTTTTGCGGCATGAGTTTGCAGGAGGGAACATCACAGACAATAATCGGATACTTATTTTTTTGTGAAAAGTAAAACTGTAATATGAAAATAAAGATTTAAGGATGAAAAAGATTTTTCCAATA
>JAGAPI010000268.1 GCA_017623335.1 Prevotella sp. | reverse complement strand
TTCAGCGAGCCCCCGTTCCATTCGTCCTTCATTGCCTGGAGCTCTTTCTCCAGTTTTGTCTGACGGTCGCGGTAGCTTGCAGCCAGCTCAAAGTTCTGGTTGCTCACCGCCGAGTTCTTTTTCCCAATCACTGTTTTAAGTTCCTCTTCAGCCTCATGTATCTCAGGCGGCATCTGCGCATTGCTGATGAAAACCTTTGAGCCGGCTTCATCGAGCGCGTCAATTGCCTTATCGGGAAATTGGCGGTCGTTGACATAGCGCTCTGTCATTTTGACACATGCCATAATGGCAGCCCCGCTGTATTCCACGTGGTGATGGTCCTCATAGCGCTTTTTTATATTGTGCAGTATTTGCAGAGTCTGTTCGGGTGTTGTCTGTTCCACAATCACCTTTTGGAATCTGCGTTCCAGTGCTCCGTCTTTTTCCACAGAGTTGCGGTATTCGTCAAGTGTCGTGGCTCCGATGCACTGTATAGTGCCCCGTGCCAGTGCGGGTTTCAGTATGTTGGCGGCATCCATGGTGCCTGGTGCGCCGCCTGCGCCTATCATTGTGTGTATCTCGTCGATGAAAAGTATTATGTTTTTGTTGTTCTCAAGCTCCTTTAACAGTTGCTTCATGCGCTCTTCAAACTGTCCGCGGTACTTTGTGCCAGCCACCATTCCTGTCATGTCAAGACTCACAAGGCGTTTGCCATACAGCACCGGCGAGCTTTTCTTGTCGGCTATCATCTGTGCCAGTCCTTCCACGATGGCACTTTTGCCCACACCAGGCTCACCTATAAGTATAGGGTTGTTCTTTTTGCGGCGCCCGAGAATCTCAAGCACACGAATTATCTCCTTGTCGCGTCCCACCACAGGGTCGAGCTTGCCTTCTGCTGCCCATTGTGTCAAGTCCACGCCAAAATTGTCGAGCACAGGAGTCTTCACTGATTTCTTTGTTGAGGTGCCGGTGGCAGACTGTGCGTTGTCTATAGCACCGCCGTTTGTGCCAACTTCCTCAAATTCATCCTCAAACTCATCCTCATATTCATGGTTTCCCTGATATTTTGTATTGCTGGATTTATTCTCCTTCTTGTTCAGCATGCCCTTCAGGTCTACATAGTTCACGTTGTTTTCTTCCAGAATCTCGCGAACTCCGTTTTTTGCCGCATCGTGAAGCATGGCTTCAAGCATGTGGTGCTCCTCCACTTGCTGCACTCCGTCAAGGCGTGCCTCAAGCACGGCAAGCCTGAGGATGTTGTTTGCAAGATGGTTGAACGGCAGTTCTCCCGTAACAGGCTCGGATGTTGTGTAGTTGGCTTTTACCTGTTCTTCAAGTGTAATCTTTATTCTCGATATGTCTGTGTTGAGGGTTTTCAGAATGTTTATGGTCATTCCTCCATCAATCTTAAACATGGCAAGCAACAAATGCTCAGGTGCCACAAAACTGCTTTCCAGCCGTGTTGCCTCTTCCCTGCTAAGAGCGATGATTTCCGTTATTTTATTTGAAAATTTACTTTCCATAACTTTTTTATCTCTTTATACTTTGAATATTATTTGCGTTTACTTAATACTAAAGTTAGGTATTCTGCAAATAATGTGCAAAGTTACGAATAAATGAGCGCAAAGCAAAAAAAAATTAATAATTTTATATTTTTTTTGCTTTGCCGAGCGGAGGGTATAACACTTGCTTCCAAAGAGGAAAAGCGAGCACTTTACTGATGCACTCTCTGTTTGGACTCGTAGTAGGGATGTCTGTGAGTAATGCTGGCGCTAATCTGTTTTCCAACTGCCACGATATTTAGTCTTTTTTATGGTTTCTTTCTTGTCCTCTTTGTCAGGCAGTGCGTTGAATCGTTTTTTTATCATCTGCCACATTGTGTTGTTATTTCGTTCCATATCAGTGCTTGTAATATTTTAGGAATTAGAACCTTACGCAAAACTCCACGTCAATTACAGAATAGTTTTTTGTGAGGACGCGGTTGTCTATCAATGCATACTCACACTGTACTTCCAGATTTTTATGGAACAAATAGTTCAGACCCACTTCGTATTGTGTGAGCGACGTGTCCCATGAGGCACTTTTGCGGTAGAGATCGTAGCGTGCCTTGGCGCGCAGCTTGTTCTTTATTATAGGCACTATGCCGAGAGCATAGAAGGCATCAGCCTTGTTGCCGTCGGCACGGTTTATCTCGGCATTGCTCTTGTCGCTGCTGTTGCTGATGGCTTTTGCAAAACCATAGCCGGTGGAGTGTACATACTCGGCACGCAGCTGCATATCATCTTGTTTATATTCGGCACTTATGGCATAGCGGTATTGGTTGAGGCTCA
>JAGAPI010000267.1 GCA_017623335.1 Prevotella sp. | reverse complement strand
GCTGAACTAACGCACCAAAATCGTTATTTCTGATTTGCGAGTGCAAAGGTACTAAGTTTTTTTTGAATCACCAAACAATTAGCGAAAAAAATGCAGAAAACAGCTAATGTTTTCGACTTTCTTGACGAATGCCGTCTTTTGTATACTTTGTATGGCTGTTGGGCTATATGTTCTGCTGCTTTTGTAAGGAGTCTGCTGTTTTTTGTAAGGAGTCTGCTGTTTTTTGTAAGGAGTCTGCTGTTTTTTTTGTAAGGAGTCTGCCGCTTTTGAAGAAGTCTGCCATTTTGGTATTGGCGTTTATCTGTTTTGCTAAAATTATTAAAACTTCACGTTTTGTTTTTTTCAACATTGCCGCATGAAGTTTAAATAGCCGTTAAGCGTGATATTTGAATTGTTAAAATGCGAGAAAAATGTACGGCAAATGATTGTTTTTCCAATTTTTGCTATTATTTTTGCAATAGTTAAACTATGAAATTAACAATAAATAAAACAGATATGAAAAAAATTGCAAAGTATGTTTTTCCAGCTTTGAGCTGTGTTGCCATAGCATTTTCTGTGGCTACTTTTAACAAGGTTAACGCTTCTACTCCGACTCCCGCGGCAGCGGCACAGCCTGTAGACCTGACTTTTGCTGCCGAAAAGGCCTTGCCTTCGGTGGTGCATATTAAATATGTGCAAAATTCAAAGATACAGACCGTGGATGTGCAGTCGGATCCGTTCAGTGATTTCTTCGACCCGTTTGGAGGTTTCTTCGGACGTGGACAGGGCGGCACGCAGAAACGTCAGGTGCAGACTCCAAAGAGAACTGCCACCGGTTCGGGCGTAATTATTTCTGCCGATGGATATATTGTGACTAACAATCATGTGGTTGACGGTGCCGATGAGCTGACGGTGACGCTTGATAATAACAAGGAATACTCGGCACGCATTGTTGGAACAGACAAGAACACCGACCTTGCGCTCATAAAGATTGACGGAAGTAATCTGCCGGCAATAGCAATAGCCAACAGTGACGACATAAAAGTAGGTGAATGGGTATTGGCAGTGGGCAACCCTCTTGGACTGAACAACACCGTGACTGCTGGTATTGTGAGTGCAAAGGCGCGCAGTCTCGGTGCCAATGGTGTGGAGAGTTTCATACAGACCGACGCAGCCATCAACCGCGGCAATTCCGGCGGTGCGCTTGTCAACACCCGCGGCGAGCTGATAGGCATCAACGCCATGCTTTATTCTGAGACAGGCTCGTATGCCGGATATGGCTTTGCCATTCCTACAGCCATTATGAACAAGGTTGTAGAGGACTTGAAGCAGTATGGTACGGTGCAGCGTGCTGTCATCGGTATTCAGGGCGGCGACGTTAAGAACTTCGTTGATGCCGAGAAAGAGAAAGGCAAGGAGGTTGACCTCGGTACAATGTCGGGCATCTATGTTGCCAAGGTTATTGAGGACGGTGCTGCTGCCGATGCCGGTTTGGAGGAAGGCGACGTGATTGTTGAGGTAGACGGCCAGAAGGTTACAAAGATGGCAGAGCTTCAGGAGATTCTTGCCAAGAAGCGTCCCGGCGACAAGGTTACAATCACATATCTGCATAATAAGAAGAAGCAGAGCAAGAGTGTTGTTCTGAAGAATGAGCAGGGCAATGTGAAAGTGGTTAAGAATGCCGACCTTGATGTGCTTGGCGCAAACTTCCGCGAGGTGACCGAAGCTCAGAAGAAGCAGCTTGGAATATCTTACGGTCTGGAGGTTATAAAGGTTAACAACGGCAAGATGAAGGAGGCTGGCGTTTCGCCGCGGTTCATCATACAGCGCATCAACGATGAGAGTGTGAAGACCATCGACGACCTGCAGAAGATTGTGAAGAATGCTTCGGTGAGCAAGGATCCTGTGCTTTACATTCAGGGACTTTATCCAACGGGCAAGAAGGCTTATTTCGCTGTGCCGCTTCAGGATTAAGACAATATTGATTGACAAGAGAATAGGGTGAGCCGACATTGTTTGGCTCACCCTATTTCTTTGTGTGATGTAAAAGTGTTTTGCAGAACGGAGGAAGCAGTCTGAAAAGCCTGTTGCTGCTTACATTGTGTCGCGATTTTAGGCACGGATTACACGGATTTCACGGATAAGATAAATAAGAAAACCGTGAAATCCGTGCCTAAAGGAAAGTGCGACAGACGTTCTCGGGCAATCTGAAGCATCTCCAACCTCCTGTTTCCTTTTAGGCACGGATTATTCACGCATTGCTCTCTTTTTATAAGAGTTCATCAGCTTCGCAGTTTCACGGAATACACAGATTTGTAAAAGAAGAAAACTGTGAAATCCGTGTAATCCGTGCCTAATTTATGTCATTATGATTACATGTTCTCATTTTGACACACTCTCATGCGTGAGTAGGTCTGCGTAAATCCTACAGCTCCAGGTCGCCGTCGAACACTTCGTGCCAGGGCAGCCCCTGCTTGTTGAGCTGCTCCATGAACGGGTCTGGGTCGAACTCCTCAACGTTCCACACTCCCGGACGCTTCCACACTCCCTTGAGATACATCATTGCGCCAATCATGGCTGGCACGCCGGTGGTGTAGCTTACGCCCTGCATGCCAGTCTCCTTGTACGCCTCCTGGTGTGAGCAGTTGTTGTAGACGTAGTATGTGCGCTCCTTGCCGTCCTTCACACCGCGTATGCGGCAGCCTATGGAAGTCTCGCCCTCGTAGTTTTCGCCGAGGTCCTGCGGGTTTGGCAGCACAGCCTTGAGGAATTGCAGCGGCACAATCTTCATTCCGTTGTAGTCGATCTCGTCGATGCGTGCCATGCCGATGTTCTGGATTACGCGCAGATGGGTGAGATATTCCTCGCCGAAGGTCATCCAGAAGCGTCCCTGCCTGATGGTGGGGAAATTCTTCACCAGGCTCTCCAGTTCCTCGTGGTGCATGAGGTAGCTTTCGCGCGGTCCGATGTTGGGGTAGGTGATTGGCTGGTGAATCTCCAGCGGTTCTGTCTCAATCCACTCTCCGTCCTTGTAGTATAGTCCCTTTTGGGTTATCTCGCGGATATTGATTTCTGGGTTGAAGTTTGTGGCGAAAGCCTTGTGGTGGTTGCCGGCGTTGCAGTCAACGATGTCGAGACAGTGCATCTCGTCGAAGTGGTGCTTTGCTGCGTATGCTGTGTAGATGCCTGAGACTCCTGGGTCGAATCCGCAGCCGAGTATGGCTGTCAGTCCGGCGTCCTCGAAGCGCTTCTTGTATGCCCACTGCCATGAGTACTCAAAGTGAGCCTCGTCCTTTGGCTCGTAGTTGGCAGTGTCGAGATAGCTGACTCCTGCGGCAAGACAAGCCTCCATGATGGTGAGGTCCTGATAGGGCAGCGCCACGTTGATGCAAATCTCCGGGGCGTAGCTTTTCATCAGGGCGGTGAGGGCGGCGGTGTCGTCGGCGTCCACGGCTGCTGTTGTCACGTTTGCGCTGTATTTCGAGCGCAGAATCTCTGCCAGCGCGTCGCACTTCGACTTTGTGCGGCTGGCAATCATTATTTCTGTGAACACATCCTGGTTCTGTGCCAGTTTGTGGGCTGCCACGGTGCCTACACCTCCGCAGCCGATAAGCAATACTTTACTCATAATATGTTTTTTGTTGTTTGTTGTTTTTTTTCTTCAGTAGGAGTTGTAGGAAATGTAGGAGTCCTCACTCCAGATAGGTGTATCCGTAAAGTCCCGAGCGGTAGGTGCTGAGGAACTCCTTTCCCTCCTTTGAGCTGATTTTTCCCTGTTTTATGGAGCGTGCCACCCATGTTTCGAGCGAGCGCACCATGCGCTTGGTGTCCCAGTCGACGTATTCCAGCACGTCGTCCACGGTTTCGCCGTCGATCATCTTGTCGATGGTGTATCCGCTGTCGTTCACGGTGATGTGTACGGCGTTTGTGTCGCCGAAGAGATTGTGCATGTCGCCGAGAATCTCCTGATATGCTCCCACGAGGAACACTCCGAGGTAGTATGGCTCTCCGGGCTTTATGGCGTGTACTGGCAGTGAGTTGTTCATGTTGTTCGAGGTGATGTAGCGTGTCACCTTTCCGTCGCTGTCGCAGGTTATGTCCTGCAGCGTAGCCTGGCGGTCGGGCCGTTCGCCGAGCCTTTGCAGGGGCATGATGGGGAACACCTGGTCGATGCCCCATGAGTCGGGCAGCGACTGGAAGATGGAGAAGTTGCAGAAGTACTTGTCGGCGAGCAGCTTGTTGATTTTGTAGAGCTCTTCGGGCACCCGCTTCATGTGCTGCGCCATGTGGGCTATCTCTCGCGTCACGCTCCAGTAGAGTTTCTCTATCTGTGCCCTTGTCTTCAGGTCGATGATGCCGTGCGAGAAGAGTTCGAGCGTCTCGTCGCGTATTTGCTGCGCGTCGTGCCAGTGCTCCAGTGCCGAGCGCTGGTTGATGTTGTCCCATATCTCGTACAGGTCTTTCACCAGCTGGTGGTCGTTCTCGCTTACCTCCCATTCCTCTGGCATCTCGGGCAGGGTGGCTGTTTCCAGCACTTGTGTCACCAGCACCGAGTGGTGGGCGGCGAGCGAGCGCCCGCTCTCGGTTATGATGTTGGGGTGGGGCAGGTTGTTCTTGTCGGCGGCCTCCATTATCTGGTAGAGCACGTCGTTGACGTATTCCTGCATCGAGTAGTTTACGCTCGACTCGCTGCTGGCGCTGCGCGTGCCGTCGTAGTCCACGCCCATGCCGCCGCCTGCGTCGATGTATTCTATGTCGAATCCCATGTTGCGCAGCTGCACGTAGAACTGTGATGCCTCGCGTATGGCGGTTTTTATGTGTCGTATGTTCGTCACCTGACTTCCTATGTGGAAGTGGATGAGCTTCAGGCAGTCGTCGAGCTGCATTTCCTGCAGGTGCTCAAGGCATTCAAGCACTTCGCTCGATGTGAGCCCGAACTTGCTGGCGTCTCCGCCGCTGTCCTCCCATTTGCCGCTTCCGCTGCTTCCCAGCTTTATGCGCACTCCGATGTTCGGGCGCACGCTGAGGCGCCGTGCTATTCGTGCTATGATGTGCAGCTCGTTCATTTTCTCTATTACGAGGAATATGCGCTTGCCCATCTTCTGCGCCAGTAGCGCCAGCTCGATGTAGCTTTCGTCCTTGTAGCCGTTGCAGATTATGAGCGAGTCGGCGTTTACGCTTGCGGCTATCACGGCATGGAGCTCTGGCTTTGAGCCGGCTTCAAGTCCGAGGTTGAATTTCTGCCCGTGACTGATTATTGCCTCCACCACGGGGTGCATCTGGTTTACCTTTATCGGGTATACCGAGTAGCACTGTCCCTTGTAGTTGTACTCGTCCTGTGCTTTTTTGTAGCACGTTGCCATGCTCTCAATGCGGTTGTTGAGAATGTCGGGAAAGCGCAGCAGCACAGGGGCACTGATGTCTGACAGCGCCAGCTCGTCCATCACTTCGCGCAGGTCTACTTCAATGCCGTCTTTCTTGGGAGTTACCACGATGTGTCCCTTGTCGTTGATTCCAAAATAGGAAACACCCCAGCCGTGTATGTTGTACAGGTCGGCTGAATCTTCAATATGCCATTTCTTCATTTTCTACGAAACAGTAGGTTGAGATGCAGTTTTTAAAATTATCAATTATTATTTGTTATTTGTTATTTTCGTGCAAAGGTAATGTATTTTTGTGACATGGCAAAGCTTTTGCGCTTTATTTTTGCTTTTGGGGCTGTTTTTTAGCCGTGATG
>JAGAPI010000266.1 GCA_017623335.1 Prevotella sp. | reverse complement strand
ATAGCTGTCGCTCGGGTGGGCAGCCTTTACGAAATTGGCGTAGCGCCCCTCACTCTCGCATTTGCTGAAAGCGAGCGGAATTGTCACCTCACGCGCCGCCTTGATACGGTCGCCCCAAAAAGTGTTGGGGGCAATCTTCACCGATGTGAATGCCACCGGAGTATACGGATAGCCGTAATTATGGTTCTGCGCCGTGGCAGAATTTGCAGCTAACACCGTAGCTGCAAATATAATTGCAATAGTCTTTTTCTTCATTGTCTTTTCACTTTACGTTTTACTTAGAACAGGTCTTTTGTCGGACTTCCGTCGCCCCAGTGATGATCCTTCGGGAACGGCTCTCCTCCCCACGCCTTAATCTGGGTCCAGGGCTGTGCGGCATCGGTCCAGAAAGGATGCGAGGCAGGCAGTCCGAGCGGCATGAACGCAAGTGTGGTCATATACAGGCTGCCGTTGTTGGTGTACCAGTCGGCTACGTTGGGCTGCCGTCCGCAGAATCCTATGGTGAGATATCCCTTCTCGTTGAAATTCTCCTTTCCGTCAAACATGCGGTGCATAACGGCGGTGAGCGCTGAGCGGACCTGTCCGTTGGACAGTCCGGCAGGCAGCATGTCATACCAAGCCATGAGCGCCAGCGGCTGCATTGCCGCCAGACGGTAAGGGATGGAGCGCCCGAAAACGGGGAAAGTGCCTTCGGGAGAAATCATGCGCTCAAGCACAATGCTGAATTTCTTGGTGCGGTTGAGCGCACGCTTGTGATAGTTCTTATAGTGTATGCGGGTGTATGCCTTTGCGTCAATCATGTTCTGCAGAGTCTCCAGATACATTGGGTGAAACACATAGCTGCTGTAGTAGTCGAAGGCGAAGCTCGGACCGTCGGCATACCATCCATCGCCGGTGTACCATTCCTCGGTCTTGCGTATTGCCGAGTTCACACGGTACTGGTCGTAGGGCGCTCCCGCCTTGGCGAGGAAACTCTCGATGGTCGAAGAGAACAGCAGCCAGTTGGTGTAGGGCGGGTCGATGTCGCGCAGCTTCGTAAACTCCTTTATGTAGCGCTGCTTTGTCACATCGTCGAGCGGCAGCCACAGCACGTCGTATGCACGTATGAAACTCTCTGCCACGTATGCCGCATCCACAAGGTTCTGACCTCCTATGCCCCAGCACAGATAGTCGGGGCTTTGCGGGTCCACGGCATTCTTGTAGCTCTCCAGCGCCCACTCTCTCAGCTGTTTTCTCTTCTGTCCCTCGTCGGTGTCGTCGTCGGGCAGTGTGAGCCACGGCGCAACTCCAGCCATGAGCCGTCCGAAGCACTCCATGTAGAGCACCTTACGGTTGCGGTTGTCAAAACTTGGGCTGAACTCTGTCTGCATGTTCTTCTGCAGCTCACCCTTTGCCATGTTGCTGAGCACCGGCTCCGCCATATTATATAATAAGGTGTACCAATATTTGCGGTCGCCGTTCTGCGCAGCATCCTTTGCCTCTAAGTACCTCACCCGTTCACATGCAGCTAAAAGGAATGCGCCAACACCGAAGTCTGCCTCGCTCTTGGCGTCAATCACCTGTCCGGGAATGGCACGGTCGCCTATTGGCTGCACATATCCCACGCGCCCATCCTTCTGAAGAGCCTTCTCCGACAGATATTTCCATGCACGGTCAAGCACGGGCATATATGTTTCTTCATCAAGCAGACCGTTGTTCACTCCCCACATCAGTCCGTAGGCAAAGAACGCCGTGCCGCTGGTCTCGGGACCAGGAGCGTGCTCAGGGTCGAGCATCGAGCGGGTCCAGTAGCCATCCTTCTGCTGGCATCCAGCCACAGCTTTTGCGAGTTTCAGATATTTGTCGACAAAGAACTGACGGTGCTTATAGTCGGCAGGCAAGTCCTGCAGCACTTTTGCCAGTCCGGCAAGCACCCAACCGTCGCCCCTTGCCCAGAAGTCCTTCTTGCCGTTTGCGCTCTTGTGCTTGGGATAGGCATATCGCGCATCGCGGAAATAAAGTCCAGTCTCTTTGTCGAGCATTATGGAGTCGCTGTACAGTATGTACTCATACAGCTTGTCGAGATAGAGACTGTTGCCCGTCACCCTGTAGAGCTTTGTCATCACAGGCATCACCATATACAGCCCGTCAGCCCACCACCAGTAGTCGTGCGCCTTGGTGCCCATCTCATACTCCATCACCTCGCGTGCACGGCGTATTCTGCCGTCGTCGGGCAAAATGTTGTAAAGGTCGATATATGTCTGAAAGCATATCTGCCAGTCGCCGAAGAGCACATGCTCCTGAGTCTCGCCGTAGTTGTACTTCCACTTGCTGCTGTCGTCCGACGTTGCACCCTTCCATTTGTTGTGCTCAGCCCACACCATCGAGTAGTCCAGATAGCGTCTGTTGCCCGTAAGCCTGTAAGCCTCCATGTTTCCCGTGTGATAGGCAGCCACGTGCCAGAACGGCGTTGCCTCGGGCTTGTGGCGGTTCTGCCAGTTGGTGTTCACTTTGTCAATGATGCTTCGCACCTTTGCAGCCTCTCCCTTCGTGGCGGCTGTGGCAATGCTTGTCAGCGCCAACAGGAAAAAAGAGAGCACCGCACATCTTTTTATTCTGCTTGTCATATTTTAATTTATTCATTAAAGTTTCTACAAAAGTAACATTATTTCCGCATATTCTGAGCTGACAGTTTTATTATTTATGATTTTTTTGTAAAAATCCCATATCTAACGCTTCAGACATGGGATTTTACAACTAACTAAATTTAAATTAAATAAAAAACTACCTAAAACATGAACCGAATTATCTTAATGTCCATTCTTTCTGCCATCTTATCACGGGCATCGCATTCTCATACTCTATCGGCAGCCATATATAACGCGCGTCGCTCGGATGCTCCGGCCGCCAGATGTCTGCCATGAAGACGAACATCGGCTCCTTTCCGCCCTCCACCTTTAATATATATGTGCTCTGTCCCTCAAAAGTTATGTCAGCCTTTGGACCACGGCATGGATTGTCCACCTGTGTCCACGGTCCTGTGATGCTCTTTGCCCAGAACATACGCGCCTTGTTGGGAGCCCATCCTGTGCATCCGCTCGTTATCATCCAGTATGTGCCGTCCTTCTTAAACAGCGCCGGAGCCTCGTTCTGTCCGCCCGGAGCCATGCGCCAGTAGTTGCCTGTGTGGGCGGTGTAGTCGTAGGTAAGCTCGGCTATCTGCAGCGTCAGATTGTCTTCCGACGAGTAGATGTGGTATGCCTTCCCGTTGTCATCCACATACACAGTTTGGTCGCGTGCCATCTGTCCGCCGTCATAGTCGCGCTGCATAAACATTCCGCGCTCTATCTCCTTGCGCCATTCAGGCGTCCACCACTCCATGTTCTTGTCAAGGCTTGCCTTCAATCCGTCAACGAGCGACGTGTTGAACCCCTGTGCATACGTCTTAGGAAGCACACGCCCCGACCTGAGATACTTGAACGGGCCACAAGGCGTATCGCTCACCGCCACTCCATAGCGGGCGGCACGATAGCCTTTGCCCTTCAGCTCAAGGTGAAACCACATCACAAACTTTCCTGTCTTCTTGCAGTATATCACCTTTGGGCGCTCCAGAATACAACCTTTTTCTATATCGCTTCCCTTCTCATCGGTCACGGCAAGAGCCACGCCGCGGTCGGTCCAGTCTACGAGATTCTTCGAGCTGTAGCATGTCACTCCCACGTATGCCGAGCTGGTGGTGTCAGCCTTGTGCTCGCCATACCAGTAGTAAGTTCCCTCATGGTACATCACACCGCCGCCATGGGCGTTGATGTGTCGACCGTTGTTGTCGTGCCACAGTTGCCCGGGGCGAAATGTGCCCTGTGAATGGCACATCATCGCCACAGCAACCATGCAGAAAAGAAAATAGTATCTTATCATGATTATTTATAACCTGGATTTTGAACTAACTCAGCATCCTTATTGAGCTGAATCTCGGTCAACGGTATTGGCAGGAGGATATTCTTGCTTTCATCAAATCCGTCAATAGCCTTCTCAGGAGTAGACTCTGCCCAATGCTGGGTCATCATCTTTACGCGGTTGCCAAGCTCACCGGTACGCATAAGTGTGAAACGGCGGTTCTCCTCGCCTACAAGCTCACGGATACGCTCGTCAAGTATAAAGTCAATGTCCATCATGTCGGCAGAAACCTTGCCAATGTTTGGATTATCCTTGCGGGCATCCTTGAAAGCACGGTCGCGCAACACATTGATGTCATCGGCAGCACCTTGTTTGTTACCCTGTCTCATACGGGCTTCCGCACGGAGCAGATAAGCCTCAGCAAAACGCATCAACGGGAAATCCTTCACCAAAGCATAGCCGAAATCATCATTCGGGTCGTAGCCACCCCACTTTGTGGTATGTGGATAAAGTACATTCAGAGTGTCCTTGACCGAAACATACACACGGTCGCCCACACCAACTGTGACAGTCTTGGCAACGGCATCACCGTCTTGACAAATATAGCCTTCATTATTAATATTGTATGTAGCTCCAGCCCATCCCTGACGGTTATAATACATCACACGGCGTATGTTGTTGTTTGAATTTCGTATATCACCTTTCTCATATACACCATATTTCACATAGTTGCTCAGACGGAGACGTCCGTTGCCACGACCACCGATTGAGTCGGCATTCTGCATACCAGCAATCTTGTGGAAAGCAGGCACCCAGTTACGGCGCTGCTGTGGGTTGTCGATAGTACCGTTAGGTATCACCGAATTATTCTCCATCTCAAAGAGCCAGATATTCTCTGTGTTACCCTGTGAGCGGCGCTGGTTGCCATAACGGAAGATATCCGAATAGTAATCGCCTGCCGGTTCGCCAAGATGCTGACCGAAACGCTCAGAAATCAACTTATAGTTACCTTCGCTTATTACAGGTGAAACAGCATCCTCTGCCTTTTTGTAATATGACTGATCTCCATACTGATAGCCCATTCTCAGAAAAGCCTCGGCTGCAAGCATGCGTGCAGCATCTTTGCAGATACGTGCCGATTTCGCAAGTTCATTAACGGTAGGCAAATTTGCAATGGCATAATTCAAGTCTTCCTCTATTTGCTTGTCAACCTCAGCCTTCGGCGTTCTTGTGAAGTCAGTACGTGGAACACTGTTAGGCTCGGTGAACAGAGGCACATCACCCCAGCCTGTCACCAACTGGTTGTAGGCGTATGCCCTGAAGAAACGAGCCTCGGCGCGCTGTGCGTCATTGCCATTGGCTTCATCAGCAATAATCAGGTTAGCTGTTCCTACGATGCTGAACAGATTGTTCCATAATTCCGAAACCATGTTGTGCTCCGGATTAAGTTCAGCGTATTTGAAAAACGGACGCTCAGTACCCGTGATGTCTCCAGGAGCACCAACATCGGTGCCGTCCTGCCATATACCGGCATAGCCCTGATCCCAAGAGCGACCGAGAATCTGACCTATCTTGTAATGAAGACCGAGAAGTTTTGCGTCAACATCGGTCACTCCAGGACCGTATTTTGAATACATTTTCTCTTCGAGATATGAATCGCTGCAACTTGTGGACATGGCAAGAACGGCACATCCCACGGCAGAAAGACAGTATTTATATAACTTTTTCATTTTTTCAATTTTTAATTATTTAAAACGTTACGTTAAGACCAAAAACAAAGCTCTTGGTGTAAGGATAGTTATTTTCCCAACTGTCGGCACCACTTCCTGAACCACGGCCTGTCTGACGGGTCTCTGGATCCCAGCCAACCCAGCTTGTCCAAGTGTAAAGGTTACGTCCTGAAGCATAGACTGTGAGGTTGCTCATGCCGAGCTTACTTATCCACTTCTGCGGGAAAGTGTAGCTCAGTGTCACATCCTTCAAACGTGTAAACGAAGCATCCTCGTTGAATCCGTATCCATGCTTGTTCGACTGCTTCTTGAGTGAGCGGAACTCATTGCTCTTATTTTCAGGAGTCCAGTAGCCTACTTCAGTAGTCATGTTGCGTCGACCCATCTCATCGGCAGCTACACCTTTGAGGCTGTTCCACTTCATCATACCCTGTGAGGTCTGTATGAAGACATTGAGTGTAAAGCCTTTCCAAGAGAAGGTGTTGGTAAGTCCTCCGTTCCATTTAGGAGTGGTCTGTCCCTTTACATAGCGGTCACCGTCAGTTATCTGATGGTCACCATCACGGTCGGCGAGTTTCACGTCACCAGGTTCAGCCACAGGGTCCCAGTTCAGGTGCTCTCCACGTGCAATTTCATCTTCCTGCCATATTCCCACCATGTCATAGTCATATATCACACCAATTGGCTCACCGATAAACCATCTGTTACCAATATCATCCTTCTTGTCACCATACAAATCTACGATTTCATTATGGTTCCATGAGAATACAAGTCCTGTGCTCCATGTAAAGTCTTTGGTTACTATGTTACGTGAATTAACTGTCAGCTCCACACCATAGTTCTTTGTCTTTCCCATGTTCTGATACACATCGTTATAACCTGACAAATGGGGAAGATTACGTTTGAGAAGAAGTCCGTCGGTCTTTGATGAATAGAAATCAATATTTCCGTTAATTCGGTTGTTCAGGAATCCGAAGTCTACACCAACGTTGAATGTCTTGGTTGTCTCCCAAGAGAGATTGTCATTACCCATTCGTGCGTCTGGCACCAATCCCACAACATTGTTACCGCCTTGTGCAAACTTAACCGTGTTCAGCTTCACCATTGTCTCATATACGCTGATAGCCTCATTACCTGCCTTACCGTATGACAGACGCAACTTGAGGTTGCTGAGCCATGAGCTTGCTTTTTCCATAAACTTCTCACGGTAGATATTCCAGCCAAGTGCCACAGACGGGAATGTACCATATTTATTATTCTTACCGAACACTGACGAACCGTCGCGGCGTACAGTAAAAGTAAACAGGTAACGGCTGTCGTAAGAATAATTGAGACGTCCCATGAGCGAAGAAGTGGTACGCAGGTCGGCATAGCTGCCTACTGAAGGTGTCTCACCCGAGCCGAGATAGTTGAACGACAGGTCATCGTTTATGAACTTTGTGGCATGCGCCGTACTTTCACTATACTTCTTGCGCATTGCTGCCTGAAGGAAAGTAAGGTCAATATGGTGTGCACCGAAATCGCGGGTATAGTAGATAAGATTCTCTATCAAACGTGTCTGCGTCTCGGCGTTCTTTATCTCACCCGTACCGTTCAAGTCATTGGATGAACGTCCGTTATACCAACTGTTGCGTGTAGGTGAATAGTTATAGCCTACATTCAAGTGGTAGCGCAATCCTTCGAGCGGCTTCCAGATATTGCCAAATCCAATCTCGGCATAACCGTTGAGATTGACATTCCACACACGGCGCTCTACATCTTTCTCCAGACCAAGAAGCGGGTTTGCCCAAAGCTGCTCTGAATACATTGGATATACACACGGTGTACCGTCCTCCTCATACACCTTAGCCCAGGGTGACATAGCCTCGGCATCGAGGAATTTCACACGTCCGCCGTCACGGTTATGAGAGGCAATATAGGTGTTGAGTCCGAATTTCATCCAGTCGGTGACATTCATGTCAAGGTTGGTACGCATAGAATAACGCTTGTAGTTATATCCCTTTATTATACCCTTCTGGTCGAGATAGTCAAGAGATACATAATAGCTGGCGCGGTCATTGCCGCCGTTGGCTGAAACATTATGGTTCTGAATCAAACCCTTTTGCGAAGCCACGTCATAAATCCAATCGGTCTGTTTGCCGGCATTATAGTTGTCTACCTCATTCGCATATTTCACATTCTCGTTAAACATCGTCTCTCCAGGATTCTGAGCCACATAGTCCTTATAGCGCTGAATCATCTGTTCTCCGTTGGCAAATTTCAGTTTGTTTGAAAAATCCTCAATTCCTAAATAGCCACTGTACGATACAGACATTTTTCCTTTGCTGCCCTTCTTGGTTGTCACAAGAATTACACCGTTTGCACCATTAGTACCATAGATTGCCGTTGCCGATGCATCTTTCAGAATCTCAATGCTCTCAATATCGTTAGGAGCAATATCAGCAAGCGAGCCACCCGTGTTGTTCAATGGAATACCGTCTACAACAACGTAAGGTCCCGAATTGGCATTAATAGAGTTCTGTCCGCGCACCAATGTTGATGGTGCATCACCAGGAATTGACGACTGCTGTGTAATGATTACACCTGACGTTGCTCCTTGCATTGCCTGCAGAACGTTAGTAACTGGAAGTTTTGACAGACGGTCTTTGCCTACAGATGTCACAGAACCCGTGACATCACTCTTTTTCTGTACACCGTAGCCCACTACCACAACCTCGTCGAGTGCCTTCGAGTCTTCTTTGAGTGTTACGGCAAGGACGCCACCCTTGTACACCACTTCCTGTGTGGTGTAGCCGATGTAGGACACCACAATCACATCGCCTTGCTTTGCGCCTGCAAGTGAGAAGTTACCGTCGAGGTCGGTCACTGTGCCCTGCGGGCTGTTCTTCACCTTAACCGTGGCACCAATCACAGCCTCGCCGTTCTGGTCGGTCACCGTTCCCTTCACTGCACCAGCCTGCTGCACGGTCTGAACAGACTGACCTGCATACGCCTGGTATGGGAATGATACCCCCCCGATTAGCGCAGCAGTCAATGACAGACATAACACTCTGCCGGATGCTTTTCCTGTTTTCTTTTTCATAAAGCAGTTTAGTTATAGTTGTTAATTTTAATAAATGAGTTATTCTTCTTTTTTAATAATGTTTAGTTATTCTTCGTCAACCGCAGCCTCGCCGCTGTTTGAATTTCACGCTGCAAAGATAATAAATATGTACAAGCAACACAACAAATTATCATTATTTCATAGGAAATTATCATTAAAAACCGCTTTTCAAGCGTTATCTATACAACAATTCTCATTTTCTTCCTATGAATTTTGTCCGCATAAAAGTTCTTTACTGCTTTTTTGTGTGTTTGCGAATGAACATACGAGAGAGAGGAGGACATGACAAGGTAAATACTCTCATGTTTTAATTTACCACGGAGACACGGAGCCACGGAGTTTTTTATGCTATATTATTCTGAGGATGCAGAGTGTGACGCCTAAAGGCATCAGGAGACACAGAGACATCAGCCCAAATCTCTGTGGTCTCTTATGCCGATTGGCATTTAGCTCTGTTTCGAAATACAAAAATAAGAAAAAATTCTGTGGCTCTGTGGTTTAAGATATGAGAGAGTAGCTGTATACCAAGATAACTATTCAGCAGGGGTGTTTTTAACATAAATGTCCATAAATGATCAGTAATGTTCTAAAAATGAGTATGTTTGCTAAAGCAAATAATGACCAAAAATTTATGTTCATTAGTGGGTTTACTCCACAAAATATTATTTTCT